>CAYRFT010000023.1:0-3917 GCA_964423585.1 uncultured Parabacteroides sp.
AGAACGAGCACAATCCGAGGGCGAAAAACAGGATAAAAAGCGGGGATAAACCCCGGAAGCGTTTTTCCCGTGACAGTTTTTTCGTATATTCGTATCGTGAATTTTAAATATGGGACTTATGAAAAGGTTTTTATTTGCCGCAATGATGTCCGCCGGCTTTTTCGGGGGACTTTCCGCCCAAACGACAGGGTGGCTTGTCAGGAACGCCGGTAATCCTGACGACAAAAGGCCGGGCACGGCCATCTTTCAAGTGGGCAAGCACCATAACCGCTTTTGCGACTAATCAACGTATATGAAGAAGTACATGCTTGATATGAAGGTGACGGAGAATCGCCGGCTTCATCATAACTATTGCTTGCTGAAGCTTGCGGCGGATCGTCCGTTGCCGGATATGAATCCGGGGCAATTCGTCCAGGTGCGCGTGCCTAATTCCGCCACTACTTTTCTGAGGCGACCCATATCCATTAACTTTGTGGACAGACAGGCAAATGAATTATGGCTGCTGATCCGGTTGGTGGGTGACGGGACTCGCAAACTGGCCGAAGCCAAGACAGGCGATTTGATCAATCTCATGCTGCCGCTTGGAAATGGATTTTCTCTGCCGCTTCCCGGTGAAGGAAAGAAACTGCTTTTGATAGGGGGCGGTGTGGGTACTGCCCCGCTGCTGTATCTGGGGGCTCGCCTGAAAGAGATGGGACATGGACCAGCTTTCTTGCTGGGTGCCCGCTCCAAGGATGATTTGCTTCAGTTGGATTTGTTTGAACGATACGGGCAGGTGCATGTGACCACCGAAGATGGTTCGATAGGGGAAAAAGGATATGTGACCAACCATTCCATTCTGAAATCCGTCCATTTTGATCAGGTTTATACCTGCGGACCTAAACCGATGATGATGGCAGTCGCCAAATACGCTGCCGGGGAATCCATTGCTTGTGAGGTCTCTTTGGAGAATACGATGGCTTGTGGCATTGGGGCTTGCCTGTGCTGTGTGGAAAAGACAAAAGGCGGGCATCATGTGTGCGCATGCACTGAAGGTCCCGTTTTTAATATCGAGAAATTGTCATGGCTGAATTAAGTGTAACCATTGGAAATCTGCAGTTAAAGAATCCGGTGATGACTGCATCGGGAACGTTCGGATATGGCATTGAGTATGCCGATTTTATTGATATTTCCCGTTTGGGAGGTGTTTTTGTAAAGGGCACGACCATGCAACCACGCGAAGGCAATCCGTATCCGAGAATGGCAGAAACCCCGTCGGGCATGCTCAATGCTGTCGGATTGCAGAATAAAGGCGCTCAATATTTTGCTGACCACATCTACCCGGAAATCAAGGATATTGATACGAACATGATCGTGAATGTGAGCGGATCATCTGTTGAAACATACGTGGAGTGTGCAGAAAAAATCGCTGGACTGGAGCGAATCCCCGCGATTGAGCTGAACATCTCTTGCCCGAATGTCAAGCAAGGCGGCATGGCCTTTGGCGTGACGGCCTGTGGGGCAGCGGAGGTCGTCCGGGCAGTCCGCAAGGCTTATCCGAAGACTCTTATAGTAAAACTTTCCCCGAATGTGACGGATATAACCGAGATTGCCCGGGCGGCGGAAGCGGAAGGCGCGGATGCCGTTTCGATGATCAATACGATGCTGGGCATGGCCATCGATGCCGAGAAACGAAAACCAATTTTATCTACAATAACAGGTGGGCTTTCGGGACCTTGCGTCAAGCCGGTTGCCCTGCGGATGGTATGGCAGACGGCCAAGGTTTTGGGCATTCCGGTCATTGGGATGGGAGGAATTTCAAACTGGAAAGATGCGGTTGAGTTCATGCTGGCCGGAGCGACTGCCATCCAAATCGGCACGTATAATTTTATAGATCCGACCGTTTCTATCCAAGTGATTGACGGAATCAACGATTATTGCGACCGCCACGGCTTCCGTTCCGTCAAAGAAATTATTGGAGCATTAGAAATTTAGCAATTCCGGAGTCCCCGGAATTGCTAAAAGTAGAAAATCATTCGCCTTTGATAGCTGCGATACCCGGCAAGATCTTGCCTTCGATGGCTTCCAACAAAGCGCCGCCACCTGTGGAGATGTAAGAAACTTTGTCGGCCATGCCAAATTTGTTGATGCAAGCGACAGAGTCGCCTCCGCCAATCAACGAGAAAGCGCCATTGGCAGTGGCTTCCGCGATGGCTTCTGCAATGGCACGGGAGCCGGCAGTGAAGTTATCAAATTCAAATACGCCGGCAGGGCCGTTCCAAAGGATTGTCTTGGCACCTTTGATAGCGGCTGCAAATGCCTTGCGGGTTTCAGGACCGGCATCCAGGCCTTCCCAGCCATCAGGAATATCATTAGCCGGACAGATTTGCGTATTGGCATCATTCGAGAATGCGTCGGCGGCAATGCAGTCCGTACCTAAAACCAAATTCACCCCTTTGGCTTTTGCCTTGGCGATGATGTCCAATGCCAAATCCAGCTTGTCGTCTTCGCAAATGGAGTTGCCGATCTTTCCGCCTTGGGCTTTGGCGAATGTAAAAGTCATGCCGCCACACAAGATCAGGTTATCTACCTTGTCCATCAGGTTTTCGATGATGCCGATTTTTGTAGATACTTTCGAGCCGCCCATGATGGCCGTAAACGGGCGTTTGATGTTGCCCAGTACATTATCGACGGCCTGGACTTCCTTGCCCATCAGGTAACCCAGCATCTTGTGCCGGGCATCGAAATAATCTGCGATGACGGCGGTAGAGGCGTGTTTGCGGTGGGCTGTCCCGAAAGCGTCATTTACGTAGCAGTCGGCGTATGAAGCCAATGTCTTGGCAAATTCTTTCTGCGAAGCCTTCATCGCTTTCTTTGCGTTCTCGTAGGCAGGATCTTCTTTTTCGATGCCCACAGGCTTGCCTTCCTCTTCCGGGTAGAAACGCAAATTTTCCAACAAGAGGGCTTCTCCCGGTTTCAACGCGGCGGCAGCTTCGCTTGCCTTGGCGCAGTCAGGAGCAAATTTCACCGCGATGCCCAGGTGGGCGGATACGGCATCCACAATTTGGCTCAACGAATACTTGGCGTTTACCTTTCCTTTCGGTTTGCCCATGTGCGACATGATGATTAAGCTGCCACCGTCAGCCAAAATCTTTTTCAGCGTGGGCAGCGCGCCGCGAATGCGGGTATCATCCGTGATCTTACCATTTTCATCGAGCGGAACGTTAAAGTCCACGCGAACAATTGCCTTTTTCCCGGCAAATTCAAATTGATCAATTGTCATAATGTTGTCTGTTTTTTATTATGGTCGATTGTACTTGCAAACTTACATAAAAATATTCTTATTTCACCAGCACCCGGCTTTTTTTATTCGACAAGTTTGAACCGCAGGCGCAAACGTCCTTCGGCATAGTCGTAAGTCAGCAACTTGAAATGTCCTATTTCCGAAGTGTTTTGCACGTGTGCCCCTATGCAGGCGCATGCGTCATAATCTCCGATGCGGACGATACGCAGGGTGTCGCCCGCATCTTCGGGGAGTTTGCCCAGATCCACGATGGAAGCTGCTTCTTCTCTTGCCATGTATTCGATAGTTACCGGCAAATGTTGGTCGATGATGCCATTGACCCGGCACTCTATTTCTTGCATTTGCCCGGGAGTGGGGGCGGCCGGCAACTCGTAATCGCATTTGCTTTTCTTTCGTTCGATATGGGCATTCTTCGAGCGCGGGCAGCCGAACATCCTCACCATGGTCTGGTTCAGGATATGCTCTGCCGTGTGCATGGGCGGATATTCTTGTTTGTTATGTCCGTTCAATCGGATTTCTTTTTCCATAATATATAATGATAAGTGTTGTCTGTTAAAAAATTTCTTGCTGCATTTCCGGAAAATGATTTTCCTGCATTGTAAAATCAACAATAAAACCGGAAAGTCATTCGATC
>CAYRFT010000023.1:4017-10670 GCA_964423585.1 uncultured Parabacteroides sp.
GGTCTGCTTTTTGAAAAACAGTGACAGAAAGTCATTCGGTTGGACTGTTTTTTTGAAAAGCAAGCCCAGAAAGTCATTAGATCGGCCTACTTTTTGAAAAGCAAGCCCAGAAAGTCACTCGCTGGACTTGTTTTTTGAAAAGCAAGGTTAGAAAGTCACTCGCTGGGCCTGTCTTGAAAAAAGTAATGACAGAAAGTCATTCGCTCAATCTGCTTTTTGAAAAACAATGACAGAAAGTCATTCGCTTGATTTGATTTTTGAGAAGCAAGACAGGAAAGTAGGGCAGAGGGTTGGGGAAATTTTTCCCAAGACAATCCCTCTGCTCCCTTTGATTAGTGAATCAATTCGACGCTGCGTTTGATGAAATTGCTCAAAGCCTCGCCTTTCAGCAAGCCATTGCTCAATAAGGCCAGGTCTATTAACTGGCTGACTTTCTTGTTGCCTGCCGCGTACTCATTGATAATCTTATTGCATTCCTCGCGAAGCTCTGCGACCTTTTTGTTTGTATTCGTCATGTCTTCCTTTTCAGCCTCCGTAATCTCTTCCGCTTTTTTACTGTTCTGCGCTTCGCGTAGATCAGACTGGCGTGCTTTCCATCCCTTCAGATCGGCCCGAAGGGGTTGCAATTTCTCGTCGCAAGCCGCCTTTTCGCTTTCCAGGACTGCCTTTACCAAGGCATGATCCGTATTGACTACCAAGTTATAGCTGTCAGGCATCTCTCCATAGAAGGACATTCCCGGCTGCATGGCCGACATTTCGCGCATGCGGCGCATGTATTCGCCCTGTGTCAAAACGACGGGGCTTGAGCTTTCGCCCAATGCCTCGAGGGTCACCATGAATTCCGTTTTCTCCAGTTTGGGCAATTGGCTTTTGAAAATTTCCTGCAAAGTTTCCCGCTGTTCTTCTTCCAATGAAACTTTCCCGGCATCTTCTTTGGCTATCAAGCGGTCGATGGTGTCGCTGTCCACCCGCACGAAACGGACTTTCTCCAACTTCTGTTCCAACTGGCCTATGGCATGGACGTCCAACTGGCCGTTCATCACCAACACACTGTATCCTTTGTCGATGGCCGCCTGGATGTAACTGTATTGTTCGTTTTTGTTCGTTGTGTACAAATAAACCAGCGTACCGTCTTTGTCTGTCTGGTTTTCTTGGATCAATGTCTTGTACTCATCGAGGGTGAAGTATTTGTCGTCGATGTCTTTCAGCAGGGCAAACTTCGTCGCGCGGTCATAGAATTTATCCTCCGTCAACATGCCGTACTGGATGAAGAGCTTCAGATAATCCCATTTTTCTTCAAATTGCTTCCGGTCGGTCTTGAATATTTCTTCCAGACGGTCGGCCACTTTCTTGGTGATATGCCCGGAAATCTTTTTCACGTTTTGGTCGCTCTGCAGGTAAGAACGCGAAACGTTCAGCGGAATGTCCGGCGAGTCGATCACGCCATGTAGCAATGTGAGGAATTCCGGCACGATTCCTTCCACAGAATCCGTGACGAACACCTGGTTGCAATACAATTGGATCTTGTCGCGGTGCAAATCGATGTTGCTCTTGATGCGCGGGAAGTATAGAATACCGGTCAGATTGAACGGATAATCCACATTCAAGTGAATCCAGAAAAGCGGCTCGTCCGACATCGGGTATAAATCCTGATAAAACTTTTTATAGTCTTCGTCCTTCAGCTCAGCCGGCTTGCGAACCCACGCCGGAGTCGTGTCGTTCACGATGTTGTCTTCGTCCGTATCCACATACTCGCCGTCTTTCCATTCTTGCTTTTTGCCGAACGCAATCGGAATAGGCAAGAACCGGCAATATTTGGCCAGCAATCCGGAAATCTTTTGCTTGTTAAGAAAATCCTTGTTTTCATCGTCGATATGCAAGATGATATCTGTCCCCCGGTCTGTTTTTTCTGTTTCCTCCAAAGTATAGGCCGGAGTGCCGTCGCAGCTCCATTTTACAGCCTGTTCACCTTCTTTATACGATTTGGTCACTATTTCGACTTTCTTTGACACCATGAAAGAGGAATAGAATCCCAAACCAAAATGTCCGATGATGGAAGCCGCATCATTTTTATATTTTTCAACGAATTCTTCAGCACCGGAGAATGCTATTTGGTTGATATATTTGTCAATTTCTTCAGCAGTCATGCCAATGCCCCGGTCAGAGATCGTGATGGTTTGGTCGTCAAATTTAATCCGGACTGTCAAATCGCCCATTTCTCCTTTGAATTCACCGACGGATGACAATGTCTTTAGTTTCTGGGTAGCGTCTATTGCATTTGAAACCAATTCACGCAAGAAAATTTCGTGATCGCTGTATAGAAACTTTTTGATGATCGGGAAGATGTTTTCACTTGTAACCCCGATATTACCATTCTTATTCATATTGATACTTTTATAATTAATAACTGATATATCGTTTGTATTCTGTTTTCTCATGCTTTTTCTACAAATAGAATACCAAAGTTATTTCAAATGAATATTATCTGACATTTCTTCCGTTGACTAACAAATCTGCTGCCAAATTTTCTTGACAGTGACAATAATCCATGTGATTCTCCCATGAATAAAAAATCAGCCCTATTTGTTTATAATTACGATTATGTTAAATAGAAAACCGGGAGCAAAATATGCAATTCCGATTGATATAAAAAAGGCCTGCCCTTCAAGAGAGCAAGCCCTTTCCCAAAATATAATTACGTATGATGTTATTTGTTCATTTCAGCTTCGATAGCCTCAAATTTGTCACCCATGTTCAGGTTATAATAAATGCCACGCAAAGCTGTCAAACAATCTTTATTATCAGGTTTCAACTGATGCGCTTTTTCGTAATACGGCATTGCTTTTTCAAACAAAGCTTTGGCTTTTCCCGATTCTTCCTGATATTTCTGGCTATCTGCAATTGAGTTTGCTTCACCCAATTTGTTCACGCCTTGATTATAATATATACGGCCTAAATTAGCCAAGATATCCGGATTTTCACCATCCAATTCAACAGCCTTCTTGAAGTATTCTTCTGCCTTTGCATAATCTTTTACGCCCGTTTCATAAACACGCCCCATTACATCATACAACTGAGCATTGTTCGGCTCTTTCTGGATTGCAGAATTCAAGTATTCGATAGCTTGTTCATTCCTGTTTGAATAAATGTAGTTGTTGATCAAGCTCAATAAATAATACTTTTCATCGGGGAATTTTTCCAGACCTTCTTTCAAGGTCTTTTCCAAGTTGACGGTATCTTTCGCTTGTTCATATTCATAGCACAGATACTGATAAACATCGTTCTGGCGGTATTCTGTATTCTTGGCACGTTCCAAAGCGGCGATAGCTTTTGGAGAATCTTTCAATTGAGTAGCTGCCACGGCTGCATAGAACTGAACTGTCATAAAGTTGGAATCGCGAGCGGCTGTCGGCGTATCTTTGAACATAGAATGATCAGAGATTTCCAGATACTGCTGGAAGAAATCGTATGCTTTTTGATAATCTTTCTGATCGAAGTAATAAGCACCACCATTGATATAATATACATGATTGGCACTCAAGATACTCATAATGTCTTTTGAGAATTTCGGTTTGATCTTTCCTTTTTCATTCGGCAGCTGATCCAATTCATAAGCCTTTTCGAAATACGGTAAAATCTTAGCCAAAGCATCGTACATGACAACCTCATTCGGTTGTTGTCCTAACATTTGCTTTGTCCTTTCAGTGCTGAACTGCTGGTCTTCGATAAAACCGGCTACATACCAAGTTTTCGCTTGATCTTTTGTCTCTGCATTTTCCAGAGCGCCATTGATCAATGATCTGGCCTCTTCAAAATTAGGGGTTGTACCCTTTGCCAAACTCTGTGCTTCACTTACAGCTTTCTTCTGAGCAAACGAAGCTGAAAACGCCATACAAAGTGCTGTTGTCAATAATACCTTTTTCATTGTAATAAAAGTTTTAAATAAATATTCTGTTTGTTTGTCTCTCATCGATTTTCAAATGATTATTCATCAGTTTCTTCCTGAACCTGACTCTCCTCCCCTCTTTCCATATCTGCTACCGCCTGTTCTTCCGAATCAGTCAATACTTTGCATACGGAAGCGATTTCATCATTTCGTTTTCCCAAGTTAATCAGGCGTACCCCCTGAGTTACACGACCAATAACGTTCAGATCTGACACTTTCGTCCGGATTGTAATACCCGACTTGTTGATGATCATCAAATCATTTTCATCCGTCACATTCAAGAAGGCCACTAATTTACCTGTTTTCTCTGTAATATTCAAAGTTTTTACACCTTTTCCTCCTCGATTTGTGATCCGGTAGTCATCAATGAGCGAACGTTTGCCATAACCTTGTTCGGAAACAACCAAAGTCGTTTCTTTTTCTTTGTCTTTGACGCATACCATGCCGACCACTTCATCCACGCCATCTTCGTCGAGTGTTATGCCCCGCACGCCGGATGCTGTACGTCCCATCTCACGGACGGCACTTTCATGGAAACGGATAGCGCGGCCATTTTTGTTTGCAATCAACACTTCCCGGTCGCCATTTGTCATGCAAACCCGAATCAAGCCGTCATCTTCACGCAAAGTAATGGCATTGACACCGTTCTGGCGCGGGCGGGAATAGGCTTCCAGGCATGTCTTCTTGATGATGCCTTTCTTCGTACAGAACAACAGATAATGTGATTTGACAAACTCCGTATCGGTAGTCAGTTTCTTCACCCGGATGAAGGCTTGCACTTTATCTTCCGCCTCAATGTTCAAAAGATTCTGGATGGCACGGCCCTTGGCATTCTTTGTCCCTTCCGGGATCTGATAAACAGGCAGCCAGAAACAACGGCCCTTGGAGGTAAAGAACATCATCGTCGCGTGCATGGATGCCGGATAAATGTATTCAATGAAGTCTTCATCGCGTGTTTCCGAGCCCTTCACTCCTATTCCGCCCCGTCCTTGGGCCTTAAAGCCCGCCAACGGGGTCCGCTTGATATAACCCATGTGAGAAATGGTAATGATCATCTCGTCGTCCGCATAGAAATCTTCCGGATTCAAGTCTTCCGAAGCATAGATGATATCCGTCTTGCGTTCATCCCCATACTTGTCCTTTATTTCCTGCAACTCATCCTTGATAATCTTCATGCAAAGGTCGTCGTCTTCAAGGATCCCTTTCAGATAGGCTATTTGTTTTTCCAGTTCCTCGTATTCGGTACGCAGTTTGTCTTGTTCGAGTCCTGTCAGTTGGCGTATGCGCATTTCTCCGATGGCCCGCGCCTGGCGTTCCGACAGGGAGAAGCGTTCCATCAAACGTTCAACGGCTTCCTGCGGGCCTGAAGAAGACCTGCAGATGGCGATGACTTCATCGATGTTATCGGAAGCAATAATCAAACCTTCCAGGATATGCGCGCGTTCTTCCGCCTTCACCAAATCATACCGGGTGCGGCGGATCACGACTTCATGGCGGTGGTCGATAAAAGCCTTGATCAGATCTTTCAGGTTCAGCAGGCGCGGACGCCCGTTCACCAAAGCAATGTTGTTGACACTGAAAGAAGACTGCAACGCCGTCATCTTGTACAGCTTGTTCAAGACGACCTGCGCGTTGGCATCCCGCTTCACATCCACGACGATGCGCAAGCCGGCGCGGCTTGATTCGTCCGTCACATCCGAGATGCCGTCTATCCGTTTTTCATTGACCAGGTCGGCAATGCTCTTCACCAAGTCCGATTTGATGACCTGGTACGGTATTTCGGTAATGATGATTTGCTCATGGTTATTTTCGACTTCTATTTCGGCCTTGCCCCGCAAGACAATCCGGCCGCGTCCGGTCATGAACGCTTCCCTTACCCCGTCATAACCGTAAATCGTGGCTCCCGTCGGGAAATCAGGGGCCTTGATGTATCGCATCAGGTCTTCTACTCCTATTTCGCCGCGCGAATCGATGTATGCCATGCAGCCATCCAGTACTTCAGACAAATTATGGGTCGGCATGTTGGTCGCCATGCCGACGGCAATGCCCGAAGCGCCGTTCACCAGCAAATTCGGAATGCGGGTCGGCAATACGGTCGGTTCCTTCAAAGAGTCATCGAAGTTCAACTGGAAATCAACCGTGTCCTTGTCTATATCGCGGAGCATCTCTTCGGCCAGTTTGCTGAGGCGCGCCTCCGTATAACGCATGGCAGCCGGACTGTCGTTGTCCATCGAGCCGAAGTTCCCCTGTCCATCGACCAAAGTATATCGCATGGACCACCATTGGGCCATGCGGACCAATGCCCCATACACGGAACTATCGCCATGCGGATGGTATTTACCTAAAACTTCACCAACGATTCTTGCAGATTTCAGATGTTTTTTGTCGGACGTGTTCCCTATCATGTCCATACCATATAATATGCGGCGATGAACAGGCTTGAAACCGTCCCGCACATCAGGAAGGGCTCGTGAAACGATCACCGACATGGAATAGTCGATGTAGGCCGATTTCATTTCTTCCTCGATGTTAATCTTTATAATTCTATCTTGATCAACCATTTAGTTTTATATTATTTTCAATAGTTTGAATCTGTCTAAAAGCCCACTAAAGTAAGGTTTTTCCGCCAATTACGAAAGGATTCGGCTTAAAATTTATATGAATGCAGCCCTGGAAGTTTCCGGCAGGGGCGCGGCGGCGTTCGACG
>CAYRFT010000024.1:0-10531 GCA_964423585.1 uncultured Parabacteroides sp.
AAAGCTGCCGTTTACGGGCTTCGCTCCTTTCCCCCGGCAGATGCGATGCCGGTTGGACGGGAGAACAAGGGAAAAACCCGGTCCGGTTCTCCCGGATTCTGCCTCGCCCGGGACCTCCCGGCTTGCCGCGCCTGCCGCCGGTCCCCGTTTCCTCTGTTTTTATTCGTATTTCACGCCATATTCCATTTAAAAAGCTATCTTTGTGCTGCTAATCCAAAGAAATATGCCAGACACGAAAGAACAATTTGAAAAAGTCATCTCCATTTGCCGGGAACTGTACGCCAGGAAGCTGGACGACTACGGGCCTTCGTGGCGAATCATGCGCCCGATGTCGGTCACCGACCAGATATTCATCAAGGCCAACCGTATCCGCAGCTTGGAAACCAAAGGCGCCCGGATGGTTGACGAGGGCATCCGTCCCGAATTCATTGCCATTGTCAATTACGGCATCATCGGGCTTATCCAGCTGGCGTTGGGGCATGCCGGCACGACGGACCTCACCAACGAGGAGGCGCTGTCATTGTATGACAAGTACATGACGCAGACGAAAGAGCTGATGTATGCCAAGAACCACGACTACGACGAGGCATGGCGCGGCATGCGGGTCAGTTCCTACACCGATCTGATTCTGATGAAGGTTTACCGCACCAAGCAGATCGAAAGCCACGGCGGCGAGACCCTGGTCTCCGAAGGCGTGGATGCCAATTACATGGACATGGTCAATTATGCGCTGTTCGGCCTTATCAAGCTGGAGTATGGCGAGTAATCGGGAGCGGGGCGCGGCATGAAACGGAAAGAACTTTGGCTGAAGGTGCTGGCGGAAGCCTGCCGGTTGCTGCTGGGGGCGGTGTTCCTCTTCTCGGGGACGGCCAAGGCGATAGACCCGGCGGGCGGCTCCATCAAGATCGGCGAATATCTGTCGGCGTTCGGCCTGGATTCCCTGCAATTCCTGTCCCTGCCTTTCGCCATCAACCTGGCCGCGGTCGAGTTTGCCCTGGGAGTGTGCATGCTCCTGGGCGTTTACCGCCGGTACGTCTCTTTCCTCATCCTCCTGCTGATGCTTTTCATGACGCCTCTCACGCTCTATCTGGCACTGTACGACCCGGTGGCCGACTGCGGTTGTTTCGGCGAGGCGCTGCTCATCACCAACTGGCAGAGCTTCTATAAGAATGTCGTGCTGCTGGCGGCGGCCGTGGTTGCCTTCGTCTGCCATCGGCGGATGCTGGCGGGCTACACCTTCAAAGTCTATTGGTTCGTCGCCACTTTTGCCTATGTTTATTGCGCGGGCTTCTCGCTGCGGAACTACTGGCATCTGCCCCTTATCGACTTCCGCCCTTACCGGGTGGGCGTCAGCATCCCGGAGCAGATGAGCATCCCCGAGGGGGCCCCGCAGGATGAATACGAGTACGCTTTCATCTATGAGAAGGACGGGGTCCGGAAGAAGTTCGGACTCGACAATGTGCCCGATTCGACGTGGACTTTTGTCGATGCGGAAACGAAGCTGGTCAAGGCGGGATATGTCCCGCCCGTCACCGATTTCGTGGTGACGGCTTTTGACGGGGAGGACCGGACGGAACAACTGCTGTCTGACACGGCAGGCGTTTTCCTGCTGATAGCTCCCCGGCTGGAATATGCCAGCGAAGACCGCATCGACGAAATCAACAGCTTGTATGATTATGCCGTGGAGAAGAAGTTGCAATTCTATTGCCTCACCGGCTCGGATGAACAGGAGGTCGGCAAATGGATCGATTATACCGGGGCTGAATATCCTTTCCTGTTTGTCGATGATGTCACCTTGAAGACGATGATCCGCTCCAATCCGGGACTGATGCTCCTGAAAGGAGGGACCGTCATGGGCAAATGGCATTATAACGACTTCCCCGGGGAAGAAAAGCTGGACGAGTTTGTCGGGACGGCCCTGCTGAAACCGATGGAAGACGAGAAAGAGGCGCAGATAATAACCAACCTATTGACTTTTGCCGTACCTTTGCTGTTGGTTTGGTGGTACGACTACCGGCGTAACCGGAAGGGACGGGCACCGGCCGGAGAAAAACAATAAGGAATCATTATATATCAATTTAAAATAGAACGAATATGAGAAAGAACATTGTTGCAGGAAACTGGAAAATGAACACCACTCTTGCCGAGGGTCTGGAACTGGCCAAAGGGTTGAACGAATCCTTGAAGGGCAAGAAGCCCAATTGCGATGTCATCATCGGCACTCCGTTTACTCATCTGGCAAGCGTGGTTGCCGCTGTCGATGCCGGGAGGATCGGCGTGGCTGCCGAGAACTGTGCGGATAAGGGGAAAGGCGCTTTCACGGGCGAAGTTTCTGCCGCCATGGTGGCTTCTACCGGGGCCAAGTATGTCATCCTGGGCCATTCTGAGCGGCGTGCCTACTATCATGAAACCCCGGAAATCCTGAAGGCGAAAGTAGAGTTGGCTTTGGCCAACGGCTTGACCCCGATCTTCTGCATTGGCGAAGTGTTGGAAGAAAGGGAAGCCGGCAAGCATTTCGAAGTGGTGGATGCGCAGATCGAAGCCTCGTTGTTCAACCTGTCTGCGGAAGACTTCGGCAAGATCATCTTGGCCTACGAGCCGGTGTGGGCAATCGGTACGGGCAAGACTGCCACGGCCGACCAGGCGGAAGAAATCCACGCGCATATCCGTGCCACTTTGGCTGCCAAGTATGGGAGTGAAATCGCAGACAACTGCACGATCCTCTACGGTGGCAGCTGCAACGGCGGGAATGCAAGGGAGCTGTTTGCCAAACCGGATGTTGACGGTGGCCTGATTGGCGGGGCGTCTTTGTCGGTGGAGAAATTCATGCCGATTATTGAAGCCTTTGACAAATAATCAAGTCCGCCGCTCGTGAAAGACATCGCTTTTGCCGTATGAGACGAATCCTGAATCTTGTTTGTTTTTGTTGCCTGTTGTCGGCTGCAAGCTGGGGGCAAGCGGCCGATGCCCCGGCTCATGCCCAAACCATCTTCGACAAGATGGCGAAGCGGAAAGCCGGCAAAGGCATTGTGACGGTGCACCAGTCGGAGGCCATCCGGTCGTTGGTTGGCGCCCATAAATACGGGGCAAACGTGGAACAGGAAGACGGGGCCGCATTCCTGAAGATACAGGGATACAGGGCCCAGGTGTTTTCGGGGAACAACCAGCGCAAATCGAAAGACGAGGCATTCCGGAAAGAAAAGGAAATCAAGGAACTTCTCCCCGATGTGCCGACGTATGTGACGTATAACGCTCCTTTCTGGAAATTGCGCGTGGGTGATTTTCGTTCTCATGAAGAAGCCTATCAAATGATGCGTATGCTGATGTCGTTTTTCCCGGCTTATGCGAAAGAAATGTATATCGTCAAGGAAGAAGTTAAAATCCCTTTGAACTAAGAGATGGAGAGATTGGACGACGGGCAGTTGCTGCGGAATCAGGAGATATTGGCCGACCGTTATCGGGAAATACTTGGCCTGCTTGGTGAAGATGCGAGCCGGGAAGGCCTTGTCAAGACACCGATGCGCGTAGCCAAGGCCATGCAATACCTGACAAAAGGGTATCGCGAAGATCCGGCGGCTGTACTTCGTTCTGCCATGTTCGAGGAAGAAGATTACAAGCAAATGGTCATTGTCAAGGATATTGATTTCTTTTCGTTGTGCGAACATCACATGCTTCCTTTTTTTGGCAAGGCCCATGTCGCTTATATCCCCAGGAAATATATCACGGGCTTGAGCAAGATTCCGCGGGTGGTTGACATTTTTGCCCACCGTTTGCAAATCCAGGAACGTCTCACCATGCAGATTAAAGATTGCATCCAGAAGACATTGGAGCCGTTGGGCGTGATGGTCGTTATAGAAGCGCAGCACATGTGCATGCAAATGCGTGGTGTGGAAAAACAGAACTCGCTGACTACCACTTCTGATTTTACCGGGTTCTTCCAGCAGGCCAAGACGCGCGAAGAATTTATGAATCTGATAAAAAGCGGCCGGCCGTAAGTATGAATCAATAGGCAGGGGAGGATAAAGAAAAACGTATGAAAAACAACTTCATGTATGTCCTTTGGGCTTGGATTGGTTTGTTGCCTTGTGATGGTCTGGCTCAAGATGAAGCATCTGTGTCAGATGCCGGCAGATGGAAATTATGGTATAAGCAACCTGCCGAACGCTGGTTGGAAGCATTGCCTTTGGGGAATTCCCGTTTGGGTGCCATGGTGTATGGTGGAATCGAACGTGAAGAGATACAGTTGAATGAAGAGACCTTTTGGGCGGGCGGCCCGTACCGGAATGACAACCCGGAAGCTCGCAGGCAGTTGGATACGGTGCGGCAGTTGGTTTTTGCCGGAAAGAATGCGGATGCCCAGAATTTGATTGATAAGACCTTTTACGGTTCTTCTCACGGGATGCCTTACCTGACGTTGGGAAGTTTGGTGATTGATGGAACTTCTCCAAAGCAAGTTTCGGGCTATTATCGGGATTTGAATCTGGAAACAGCCATAGCGACGACCCGCTATCAGGCGGATGGCGTGAATTACAGGCGGGAAGTGTTTGCCTCGCAGGCTGACCCTGTCATTGTCATCCGGTATATGGCCGACAAGCCGGGGCAGTTGGATTTGACAGTCGGGTATGAGACTCCTTTGGAAAGCAAAATCTTGCGGAAAGGGAAGAAACTGGTCATGCAGAGCCGGGGGACGGACCACGAGGGAATCACAGGCGTGGTGGAAGTGGAAACGCAAACGCAAGCAGATGTTGCCGGCGGGAAGATGAAGGTGGATAACCGGCACATTTATATAGAGGATGCGGATACGGTGACTTTGTATGTGACGGCTGCCACAAACTTTGTCGATTATCGGACGGTCAATGCAAACGAAGGGAAGAAGGCTTCCCGGCAGTTGTCGTCGGCCATGCGGAAAAGCTATGCGGAAGCCCGCTTGGATCATATTTGCCAGTATCAGCGGCAATTCAGCCGGGTGTCGTTGGATTTGGGGAGAAGCGACTCGGAACAATTGGAAACGACCGAGCGCATTGCACGGTTTCACGAAGGGAACGATTTGCCCCTGGTGGCTTTGATGTTTCAATACGGGCGTTATCTGCTGATATCTTCTTCGCAGCCGGGCGGGCAACCCGCCAACTTGCAGGGCATTTGGAACAACATGCTGTTGCCGCCTTGGGACTCGAAATATACGATCAATATCAATACGGAAATGAATTACTGGCCGGCTGAAGTGACCAACTTGCCGGAAACGCATGAGCCGTTGTTCTCGCTGTTGAAGGATTTGTCGGTAACCGGGAGGGAAACAGCCCGGGTCATGTACGGGGCTAACGGTTGGGTGGCTCATCACAATACCGATTTGTGGAGGATAACCGGCCCGGTGGATAATGCCTTTTACGGGACGTGGCCCAATGGAGCCTGGCTCTCGACCCATTTGTGGCAGCATTATTTATATACGGGGGATAAGGATTTCCTGAAGGAAATTTATCCGGTCATGAAGGGGGCAGCCGATTTCTATTTGTCTTTCCTGGTCAAGCACCCCCGATACGGTTGGATGGTATGCGTTCCGTCGATGTCTCCCGAACACGGCCCGGGCGGAGAAGATGTCAACAAGGCATCGACGATTACTGCCGGGTGCACGATGGACAACCAAATCGTTTTCGATATTTTGAGCCAGGCGAAAGACGCGGCGGAAGTGTTAGGGGAACCGGCGCTTTATCAAGATTCGTTGACGCGGATATTGGAACAATTGCCTCCGATGCAAATCGGGAGATACAACCAGTTGCAGGAATGGCTTGAAGATGCCGACAATCCGGAAGACAAGCATCGGCACATCTCGCACGTGTATGGCCTGTACCCGGGCAATCAGATTTCCCCTTATTCGCATCCGCTTTTGTTCCAGGCAGCCAAGAATACGCTGCTGCAGCGGGGAGACGAGGCGACGGGCTGGTCGATGGGGTGGAAGATCAATTTGTGGGCGCGTTTGCTTGACGGGAACCATGCTTTCAAGATGATCAATCGCATGTTGGAATTGTTGCCGGGCGACGGGATGGAAGGCAATCCGCAAGGACGTATTTATCCGAACATGCTGGATGCCCATCCTCCTTTTCAGATTGACGGGAACTTCGGCTATACGGCTGGCGTGGCGGAAATGTTATTGCAGAGTCACGACGGCGCTTTGCATATCCTGCCGGCTTTGCCCGAAGCCTGGCAGGAGGGCGAGGTGAAGGGACTCGTAGGCCGTGGCGGATTTGTCGCAGATGTGAAATGGAAAGGAGGACAATTCTACTCCGGCCGGATTCATGCCCGCCTGGGCGGACTTTTGCGGATTCGTTCGTATGTGCCGCTGCGCGGCGAGGGGCTTGCCGTGGCGAAAGGGGAGAACCCGAATCCGTTTTACAAGACGGCGCAAATAAAAGAACCGCTTGTGTCCGGTGAAATAAAACCGCAATACCCTTTGCTCCTGAAAGTTTATGAATATGACCTGATGACGGAGCCCGGACAGGTATATGATCTGACGCGCGAATAGTTCCGGGGGTTGTATTATTTTTGCCTTCCGGAAAATATAAACATCAAACCGAAATGAAACATTATGATTTTGACGAGATAATCGACCGGAGGGGCACTAACTGTGTAAAATACGACGGATTAGGGGAGGCTTATCCGGGGAAAGGGGATTTGGTTCCTTTATGGGTGGCGGACATGGATTTCGCAACCCCCGATTTTATCATTGATGCCTTGAAGAAACGCTGCGGGCATCCTGTCTTCGGATATACGTTCGACGATGATGAATATTATGCCTGCATCCTCGCATGGCTGCTCCAGAGGTACGATTGGAATGCGGAGAGGAAATGGATTTCTTACATACCCGGCGTTGTAAAGGGAATCGGATTCGCAATCCAGTGCTTTACCCGGCCGGGAGATAAAATCATCATACAACCTCCGGTGTATCATCCGTTCCGTTTGGTCCCGTCCCGGCTGGGGCGTGAAGTGGTTTGCAACCCATTGCGGCTCGAAAACGGAATGTATAAGATGGATCTCACGCAATTGGAAAACCTGATCGACAAGGACTGCAAGATGCTGATCTTGTCGAATCCGCATAACCCGGGCGGCATCGTGTGGGAAAGGGATGCCTTGGTGGAATTGGCCCGGATTTGTGCCTCGCATGGCATCGTGGTCGTTTCGGATGAGATTCATGCGGAGATGACCTATCCGCAATTCCGGCATCATCCGTTCCCAACGGTTTCGGAGGAAGCGTCTGCCTGCGGCATGACCTTCATGGCCCCCAGCAAGACATTCAATATCGCCGGCATCGTCAGCTCGTATGCGGTTATACCCGACAGCCGGATCAGGGAGAAGTTCTATGCCTTCCTGGAGGCCGGCGAATGGAACGCCGGTACGATTTTCGCCTTCGCCGCGACAAAGGCCGCATACGCAAAAGGTGCCGGGTGGTTGCGGCAGATGCTTTCATACGTCATGGAGAATATGGGCTTTGTGGATGAATACCTGCAGAAAAACATCCCGCGCATAAAGGTCTATCGTCCGCAGGCCTCGTTTCTTGTTTGGCTGGACTGCCGGGAGATGGGGCTGCCCCAGACGGAGCTGGTCCGGTTGTTTGAAGACAAAGCGGGGCTGGCTCTCAACGACGGCACGATGTTCGGAGAAGAAGGCGTGGGTTTCATGCGCCTGAACATCGGTTGTCCCCGCTTGATATTGGAAAAGGCTCTCGATTCGCTGAAGAAGGCGGTCGGATAGCATTTTCGCATAAGGGCGGAGCCGCTCTTGGAAAATAAGTCGTATATTTGTCCCCTGTATATCAATCAAAACAAAATGGCAGATGAAAATTTCAGCTAACAAATTCGTTGCAGTAGCCTATGATTTGTATGTAGGTGAAGAAAATGAACAGGAATTGATGGAAAAAGCGACACATGAGGTCCCGTTGAAATTCATCTACGGGACCGGGTCCATGATTCAGGCATTTGAGGATGCCCTGTTTGGATTGGAACCGGGAAGTGCTTTCGACTTTACGATTGCCCCGGAAAACGCATACGGAGAATACAACGAAGATTATGTGTTGGATTTGCCGAAAAACGTATTTGAAGTGAACGGGAAGTTCGATTCGGAAATGATACAGGAAGGGAATACGGTCCCGATGCTGGATTCAAACGGGAATCGCATGAACGGCTCGGTGCTGGAAGTCCATGAGGACGTGGTCGTAATGGATTTCAACCACCCGCTGGCAGGCGAAACGTTGCACTTCAAGGGCGAAGTGCTCGACGTGCATGAGCCTACCGCCGCGGAGATAGCGGAGGTGACCGCTCCGGCTGGCGGCTGCGGAGGAAGTTGCGGAAGCTGCGGCGGCGGTTGCGACGGGCAAGGGCATGACGGCGGAGGCAGTTGCTGCGGTTGCCATTGAAAAAGTATTTTCATCCGGGCGCAATTTCTATGAACACATTCGGAAACATATTCAGGCTTACCTCTTTCGGCGAATCGCACGGCCCTGCGATAGGCGGCGTGATAGACGGTTGCCCTTCCGGTTTTGAATTGGATTTGGGGGCAATACAGGGCGAGCTTGACCGGAGAAAACCGGGGCAGTCCCGGATCACGTCTCCAAGAAAGGAGGACGACGAAGTCCAATTCCTGTCCGGCATTTATGAGGGAAAGACAACCGGAACTCCCATCGGATTCATTGTTTGGAATAAGAATCAGAACTCAACTGATTATGAAGGCTTGAAGGAGGTGTTCCGCCCTTCGCATGCCGATTATACATATCAGATGAAGTATGGAATCCGCGACCCGAGGGGCGGAGGGCGCTCGTCGGCGCGCGAGACGATTTCACGTTGCGTGGCGGGTGCGGTCGCCCGTCAGATTTTGGCGGGATTGGGAATAAAGGTCATGGCTTATACGTCCCGGGTGGGGGACATCTTTTTGGACAAATCCTGGGAATGCTATGATTTAAGCAAGACCGACGAGAACCCGGTCCGTTGTCCTGACCCGGCCAAGGCTGTCGAGATGGAAGAGCTGATAGCCCGGGTGAAAAGGCAAGGGGATACAATCGGCGGCATCATTTCCGGAGTGATAACCGGGATGCCGGCGGGACTGGGCGAGCCTGTCTTCGGCAAGCTTCATGCCGCGTTGGGTCATGCGATGCTTTCGATCAATGCCGCAAAGGGTTTTGAATATGGGGATGGTTTTGCTTCCGCCGGATTCAAAGGGTCGGAACGTAATGACCGTTTTTATAACGAAAACGGAAAGATCGGCTTGCGTACCAATCATTCTGGAGGCATCCAGGGAGGCATATCCAACGGTTCTCCCGTTTATTTCCGGGTGGCTTTCAAACCGGTGGCGACCTTGCTGATGGAGCAGGAGACGGTCGATAGCGAGGGCAACGACACGATCCTGAAGGCCTGCGGAAGGCATGACCCGTGCGTGCTTCCCCGCGCCGTGCCTGTCGTCGAGGCAATGGCGGCCATGACTGTATTGGATTATTGGCTGATTCAGCAGGCAAGAAAACTGCCCGGCTGATTTGGAAATGGATTTTGAAAAGGAAAAAGGTTCCGGTCGCGCTTGCGGACCGGAACCTTTTTCGTTCTTATGGGTTTTCGGGAGTGTCCGACGAAATTTCCTTCGCGTATGCTTCTCCGTCGTCTTCCGATCTTAAATCGAATTTCTTATTCTTCTGTCCCATGCTCATGTTGTGCGTCGTCTTATGTTCATGGATGATTCCGTTAATGTCATTGATGAGCGTGATGGATTCCCTGTAATCGTCGCTTTCCGAATTGGCGAGGAAAGCGATGGAGTAGAGCAGATGGCATAGATTCATATACATCTTGTCCATGCGGTTGCGTAACTCTTTCATGGGAATTTCGAGGGACAAGGCAGACTTTTTGTCGGTACGCTGTTTGCTCAGCTTTTCAAATTTGTTGTTGGCTGCCTCTAATGCGTCAATCGTACTTGTCAAACCCAACTTGGTGACGGAAGCCGTCAATTCTTTCTTCCGAATATCGACCAGCAGGCCTTTGATTGTGATTGTCTCTCGCAGATAGGCCTCGTTTTGGAATCCTTTGTACGGACGAATGGCCGCATCCACATCTTGAGACGCTTTAAGAATTTCCGCATTCTTGGATTGCAACCCGTTTGATACCACGAAGAAAAGCAATGACCCGATTCTCCCTCGCTCGGCATCCGCGTCTTTTAGTTCAGGCGTCTCGGTGTTCACCCGGCTTACTTTGTTTTTCTCAGTCAGATTTTTTACACATTCGCCATATTCATCTTTAAACGTTTGCCAGTTAGGCTCTGCATCGAAACTCTCGATGGCATCTATTTTCCCATAAATACTTTCATGGAATGACAAATACAGGCTGTTGTTAAAACTCGTCGAGCTGCTCGGCTTAATTTCAGGAATTTCACTATTCATAGTTCGTTTGTATTAATAATTTAACATTCATTTTAATCTAATAACTTTCTAACCTTGCTTTTCAAAAGACAGTCCCGGAAAGTGCTTCGATTTACTTGCTTTTTGAAAAGCAGCCTCAGAAAGTGC
>CAYRFT010000025.1:0-10527 GCA_964423585.1 uncultured Parabacteroides sp.
GCGGCTTTTCCTCTGCGGATTCATTCGATATTCTTCCGGATTTTCGCCAGGAAAGCCCTGATGCCGTCCGCGTCCTTGTTCCGGATGATGTCCTGCAACGTGTCCAGTTCCTCCTGAATCCGTTCGATCTGTTTCGGGGTCCGCGGGTTGAACAGGATTTCCGTCAGCAGGTAATCATCCTCCGAGAGCAGGCCGCGGGCAATCTTCATGTGGCGTTTGAAGGTCGTCCCGGGGGCGTCCTGATGCTTCATCACGGCGGCGAACACCATGGTCGAGGCGAAAGGGATGCCCAGCGAATAAGCCACCACCTTGTCATGCTCCTCGAACGTGTACTCGCGGATGTTCAGGTGCAGTCGGCCGTACAAATCCTTGAAGAAGACCTTTCCCAGGTGGTCGCCCTCCGAGATGACAATCGTGTTTTCCTTTTCCAGGTTCCCCAGGTTGGCGAAAGTAGGCCCGAACATCGGGTGCGTCGAGACATACGGGAAACCGCACGTCTCGTAAAACTCCTTCAGGTGCGTCTTGACCGAGGCGATGTCGGCGATGATGCAATACGGCTGCAAGCAGGGCAGCACCTCTCGGAAGGCATCAACCGTATGGTTCAAAGTCACGCAGTTGATCATCAGCTCGGGGGCGAAATCCCTTACTTCCTCCACCCGTTGCATCCGGACCGCATTGTAAATGAAGCGCAACCGCTTCGGGTCTTTTTCCAGCACGGCCACTTCATGGTCGAAACTGAGCAAGTCGGTAAAGAAAGAGCCCATTTTCCCGGCTCCCAAAATCAGAATCCTCATCGCGCCGCCGTGTTTTGTTCCTCGCTCATGATAATCATCTGCTGGCGGACAGATTCCTCGTGGATCAGACTCAACATCTTCTTGATAAAGTCGGTATTCAAGTCCATCTGCCGCCCCATGTCGGAACGGTTCTCCAAAATCTCGCTGTAACGCGGCGACTGCAGGACGGGCATGCCGTGTTCCTTCTTGTAAACGCCAATCTCCCGGGAGATGCGCATCCGTTTCGCCAACAGTTCCAAGACATGCTCGTCGATGCCGTCGATTTGGCGGCGCAAGGCGCTCAAGTTCTCCGTGGTCTGGGTCGATTCGCGGAGCACGAGCAAGTTCAAGACGTAATCCAGCACATCGGGCGTAATCTGCTGGGCCGCGTCGCTCCAGGCGGCATCCGGATTGCAATGCGCCTCGACCATCAAACCGTCCAGGCTCAAGTCCATCGCCTGCTGGCAAAGCGGGGCAATCAGCTCGCGCCTGCCGCCGATGTGGCTCGGGTCGCAGAAGATGGGCAAGTTCGGCATCCGGCGGCGCAGCTCGATGGGGATATGCCACAAAGGCAGGTTCCGGTATATCTTCTTGTCGTAGGAGCTGAACCCGCGGTGGACGGCGGCCAGACGTTTGATGCCGGCCCCGTAGAGGCGCTGGAAAGCCCCGATCCACAACTCGAGATCCGGATTGACCGGGTTCTTCACCAAGACCGGAATGTCCACGCCCCGCAAGGCATCCGCGATTTCCTGCACGGCAAACGGGTTGACCGTTGTACGCGCCCCGATCCACAAAATATCCACGCCCGCCTTCAACGCCTCGAAGACATGGTCCTTGTTGGCGACTTCGGTAGCGACATACATGCCGGTTTCTTCCTTGACTTTCTTCAGCCACGGCAAACCAATCACCCCGATTCCCTCGAATCCTCCGGGCTTGGTACGCGGTTTCCAAATGCCGGCCCGGAACATCTTAATGCCTTTGGCCGCCAAATCCCTGGCGGTTTCCAATACTTGTCCTTCCGATTCCGCGCTGCAGGGGCCCGCGATGACAATCGGACGCTGCGGGTCAACTCCCGGCAGCAAAATAGATTCTAATTTCATCTCTTCCATGACTATTTATTGCATCAAATGATTTTCTGGATACGTGCCAATGCTTCCCGCAACGATTGGTTGTCGCAGCAAAGCGAAATCCGGACAAAACGGTCTCCCCGGCTACCGAAGATGAACCCCGGGGCAAGGAACACGTGGGCTTCGTGCAGGACTTTCTCGGCCAATTCTTCGCTCCCGCCGAATGAATCCGGAATTCTCCCCCACAGGAACATGCCGACTTGGCTTTCATCGTAGGTGCAGCCCAACGCACGCATGATTTCCCCCGCCAACGCCCGGCGGCCGCGATAGGTTTCGTTCATCTTGTCGTACCAGGCCTTCGGGGCGGCCAACGCCTCGACTGCCGCATGCTGCATCGGCTTGAACTGTCCCGAATCGATATTGCTCTTCACCCTCAGCACCCACTGGACAAACTGCTTGTTGGAAGCCAGCATCGCCATGCGCCAACCCGGCATGTTATGCGCCTTGCTCATCGAATTCAATTCGATGCAAATGTCCTTCGCCCCCGGAACGCCGAGAATGCTGAGCGGATGTTCATTCAGGATAAAGCTGTACGGATTGTCGTTGCATATAACGATGCCATGCTTCCTGCCAAAAGCGACCAGGTCCCGATACAGTTCCATGCTGGCGTTCGCGCCGGTCGGCATATTCGGGTAATTGGTCCACATCAGCTTGACATTCGACAGGTCCATTCTCTCCAACTCGTCGAAATCAGGCCGCCAGCCCAACTCTTCTTTCAATTCATACGGAATCAAATCCGCCTGGACCAATTTGCTCACCGAGCTATACGTCGGATAACCCGGATTCGGAATCAGAACCCCGTCGCCCGGATTCAGGAAAGCCAGCGAAATATGCAGGATGCCTTCTTTTGAACCAATCAGCGGCTGGATTTCCGACTTCGGATCCAAATCCACCTGGTACCAGGTCTTATACCAACGGGCAAACGCCTGGCGCAATTCAGGGATGCCCGCATACGGCTGATAGCCGTGCTCGTCGGCATGGCGGGCATGGCGGCATAACGTTTCAATCGTTTGTCCGGAAGGAGGCAAATCCGGGCTGCCGATGCCTAAGTTGATGACCTTTTTCCCGGCGGCGTTCATTTCCGCCACTTCCTTGAGCTTCCTGGAAAAATAGTATTCCTGCACGCTGTTGACCCGTCCGGCAGGAACGATTTTACAAACTCTGTCTTCCTTCTTCATATTCTCCTAATATTTTAAAGTCCTTTGTCAATGGCCGGATGGCGTCCAATGCCTGCCTGTACCGGGTATAATCCTCGAAAGTCAGGTTGATATAGAACATATATTCCCATTCACGGCCGATGATCGGCAACGATTGTATTTTCGTCAGATTCATGTCGTAGAAAGAAAGGACGGTCAAGACCTTGGAAAGGCTGCCGGCGGTGTGGGGCAAGGTAAAGACAAGAGACGCTTTGTTTTTGACGGAGCCTTTCATCATCTCGTCGGCGGTCCAGTGGTCGGCAATCGCCAGGAAGCGGGTAAAGTTCCGCTTATTGGTCTCGATTCCTTCCGCCAATACTTCCATCCCGTAAGTCTCGGCAGCCAGTTTCCCGCAGATGGCGGCATGGCCTTTCAATCGGTTCTCGGCTATCCAAAGGGCGCTTGCGGCCGTATCGTCTTTCTCGACGACTTTGGCATACGGAATCGTTTCCAGGAAATCCGCGCATTGCATCAAAGCGATCGGATGCGAATTGACTTCTTTCACGTCTTCTATCTTTGTCCCCGGCAATGCCACCAAGGAATGGGAGATGCGCAGCTTGTATTCCCCGATAATGCTAAAGCCGCTTTCGCGGATCAATTCGTGGTTTTGCAACAAGCTTCCGGCGATGGTATTTTCAATGGCCATCAATCCCAAGACAGAAGGATCACGCTTGACGGCCGTAATGACATCCTGAAAGGTATAACAGGGAATGATTTCCACTTCATCCTTCTCAAAGTACTTGCGAGCCGCAATGTCGTGATACGAACCCGCTATTCCTTGAATTGCTACTTTTCTTTCCATTGTTACGTTTTATCATTTATTGGATTCGAGTTTCTGACCCGGATTGCCGGATAATAAAAAAGTCCCGCCGTGTTCCGGCAGGACTTCATATCTGGTTATCTACAAACTATCACCGACCCTTTACATACAAACGCCTGCCTTTACCTTGCTGGAAAAGTAAAAGTAATAAGAGTAATATGTAAAGCTAAATCGGGTCATCTTTATTTTTCCGTTATAAATTACGGGACAAAAATAACAGTTTTTCTGTAAAAACAAGAAAAAAGCAATGTTTTTCTTCAGAAAATGATTTTTCCCCGAACGATACCGTCCAGGCCGCCTCGTCAGATCTCTATACATGCGTCCCTATCCCGTTTCTTTCACGAAGGCGCGCGATTCCGACTGATTCCACGGGTGGATTCTATGAAATATCGTATCTTTGCCCATGAAAAAACGTATAGGTATGCAGCCATCCATATTGATTGTTGAAGATGATGTCACTTTTTCGCTAATGCTAAAGACCTGGCTGGGCAGGAAAGGGTTTCTTGTGGAATCCAGGGCCTCTGTTTCCGAGGCTCAAAAGTGCCTGGACAACCGGACGTACCAATTGGTCCTGTCGGATTTGAGATTGCCCGACCAGGACGGGATTGAATTGTTGAAATGGCTGAAAGAAACGCACCCGGACATCGCCTTGATCATGATGACCAACTATGCCGATATCCACACGGCCGTACAGTCCATCAAATTGGGGGCATCCGACTATATTCCCAAACCGGTCAACCCGGAAGAATTGTTGACCAAAATCAAGGAACTCGTAAAAGTGCCCGGAATGCCCACCGACAAGATCCCGAAGGCGTTTTCCGGCAGCGCCGTCCCCGGCCCGTATATAATAGAAGGCGTAAGCCAGGCCGCCGTCTCCATGTACGAGCACATCAAGCTGGTCGCCCCTACCGAAATGTCTGTATTGATCATGGGCTCAAGCGGGACCGGCAAGGAATATGTCGCCCGCCGGATCCACGAGCAAAGCAACCGCGCCCGCGCCCCCTTCGTGGCAGTCGATTGCGGCGCAATCCCCAAAGACCTGGCTGCTTCCGAATTCTTCGGGCATATAAAAGGGGCATTCACGGGAGCCATCGACAGCAAAACCGGGGCTTTTGCGGCGGCGCAGGGCGGCACGATATTCCTGGACGAGATCGGCAACCTGACCTACGAAGTGCAAATCCAGCTATTGCGCGCATTGCAAGAAAGGAAGATCCGGCCGGTCGGCAGCAACCAAGAAATCAACATCAACGTCCGCCTGATTTCCGCCACGAACGAGAATTTGCGGCAAGCCATTGACAAAGGGGACTTCCGGGAGGACTTGTACCACCGCGTCAACGAATTCAGCATACGGATTCCCGACCTTTGCGAGCGCCGCGAAGACTTGATGCTCTTCGCCAACAGTTTCCTGGACTTGGCCAACGCCGAGCTGAAGAAAGACATCATCGGTTTCGATGCCGGGGCCGTCCGCCTGTTCCAGTCGTACAACTGGCCCGGCAATCTGCGACAGTTGAAGAACGTGATCCGCTATGCCACCTTGCTGGCGAAAGGGCGCTTCATCACCTGTGCCGAGTTGCCCGACGAACTTTTGGAAACGCAGCAGGCAAAACAGGCCGTCGCCAGGCTGCGGGACGAATGCCACGAGATCGAACTCATCCGAAAGGCCTTGCAGGAATGCGGCGGCAACAAGACAAAGGCCGCACAGATGCTGGGAATAGACCGGAAGACCCTCTACAACAAATTGAAGCAGCACCGGATGGAGTAAGCCCTTCAGTCCATCATCAGCCGCATATAGCCGGATGATTCCGGCCCGTCCAGCAAGAGCTTCGTCCGTTCCCCGGCGGACAACGCCCGCCAGGCTTCAGCCGTCGGCAGCATACCAGGGTGTTTTTCCCTCCAACGGGGCAAGAGGCGATCGGGACGGAGCACGCGGGCCATGCCGTAACGCGATGTTTTCCCCGGCAGGAGGTATCCGATTTCCTTCCGGTGAAAAGCGGCGGCCGCGGCCCGGAACAGCGCATGACGCACAGGCTCCGCGTCGGCCTTCCATTCGGGGAGGAAGAGCCTGCCATCCGACGGGACGGCCATCAGCACACCGCGCACCGCGCCCCCTTCCCGGTAGAGGAAGCATTTTCCGCCTCCGGCCACGACATCTTGGCAATTGAATAGGAAATCCTCCCATCCGTGCAGGATGGAAACAGGTTCTTCGCGCCACTTCCGGTCAAGATAGCTCCAGCAATCGTATGCGTCGGATGCCGCCATTTCCCCGATGCCCCCGACCGGGCCTTCCGGCACTTCCGGGAACGACAGCACGGCACGGCAGCATCCAAAGGCTTCGGTAAAACCCGATTTCCGGTAGCAATCGAACAAATATTCGTCCGCGGGAATCAGGAAGGCCAGCCCGCAGCCCTCTTCTTCCAGCCGCAAGAGGGACTGCTCCAGCAGCAGCCGCATGTAGCCCCGCCGCCGGTAGGCGGGATGCGTGCAAATGCCGTAGAAGTAGGCGGCGGGGACGGCTTCCCCGTGGTAATTCATCACGTAGGGGAGCACGTGCATGGCGCAGACGACCTGCCCGTCCTCCTCGAGCGTCCGGGCGTTCTCTTCCCGGTAAACACGGCTGAAGAAGCGGCCGACGAAGTCCTCTCCGTCGTCGAAGCAACACCGCCACAGCCGCATGATTTGCCCTTTCCGGTCCATGCGAATCACGTTGTCCGGGTTTTCTTGACCACCGCCGCCTTGGGGAGCAGTATCGCCGGGTTGTACGACAGCTTCGCCTGCCTCAGTCCGGGTATCCCCAGGTCTTCCTCGCGGTTGACGTAGGTGAACTGTTCCGGGATGCGCGCGGCGAACTCCTGGTTGATGATGCTGTAGGCCCCCTCGTAGCCGGTATCGGCCTTCTCCACGTGCACGCCGAAGGTATCGCGGTTGACAGGAGAGCCGAAGGTGAAGGCCGCCAGCCTGCCGCCCACGCGGATGGCCCCGCCCGACAGCCCCAGCTCCTCGAAGTGGCGGAGGGCGAAAGTCATCGAACGGCGTTCCTCGCTCAGCCCCTCCCGGTCCGCCTCCGTCCGGTTGGCTGCGAACCATTTCGCCTCGAGCTCGAGGCATTCGGGCGCGCTGCCGGGTGTCAGCGGCACGTATTCATAGTCGTAGAGCTTCCTGAACTTGTTGGCGTGGTTGCGCTTCGCCTGCAATTTCCTGCCGCGCAGCGTCGCCAAGTCTTCCCGCCGGTAGATGTAATCGAAATGATCCCTGTCGGGGAGGTAGGCGAACGCACCCGGCATGGCCTCCTCGAGCAATCCCTCCGACGCGGGTGTCACGCCCAGCATCAGGAGCGGATGCCCGTGCCGCCACGAATCCTCTTCCAGCAAAAGCAGGGCCTCCCGCAGGTCGCCGCTCCCCACCGGCACCATGTAGGCCACCCGCTTCTTGTCTTCGATGCGGAACCGTATCAGCAGGAAGTTTTCGTGGACGGCATACTCGCTCTGGTACAAGAAACGCCAACTGCACATGTTGGAAAACGCCAAATCGCAGTTGCGCAACGGCGACGGCAGGGTGAACGACGTGATTGCCGCCCTGTCGCCGACGGTAATCGGCTTGAAATCTATCTGCATATCCTTCCAAAATCTAATCGTCGGCCGGCCCAGGACCTCCGGGAGCCGTTCCATGTACAAAACCGCCGCAAATCCCCTTTTGTTTATCCTCCCCGTAAAAATATGCAGGGCAAAAGAGACCTCCGGCGGCATGAAAAAGCGTTTTTGGGGATGAAAAAAGGGCGGCGCGGGCGGAAAAAGTCACTCGGCGGCCTTCCCGTGCCCCTTCGCCGACAGCCTCTCCAAGAAATAGACCAAGGCGAAGCCCGCCGCCATCAGCAGGATGCCCTCGGCGACGTGGGTGTCGGGGAGGATATTCCGCCCCACCTGTGCCGCAGCCCCTCCGTCGGGCGAGGCGAGGCCCTCCACGGCCTCCTTCCAGGGCCAGACCTTGTTCAGCGAGCCCAGCATGAAGCCCGACAGCAGGGCGATGGTTACGTCGCGGAAGTGCTTGAGCGCATACGAGAGGACGCGGGCGAAAGACGTGATGCCGACGAGAGCCCCGCAGCCGAAAACGCACAGCGTGAGGATGTCGAGCTGCTTGACGGCCTCCATGATGTAGTAATATTTGCCGAGCAGCACGAGGATGAAGCTGCCGGAGATGCCCGGGAGGATCATCGCGCAGATGGCTATCATGCCGCACAGGAAGATGAACACAGGATGGGACGGCGTCTCGGCGGGCGTGGCAATCGTCACGTAGTAGGCGATGATGCCCCCCGCGAGGAAGCTTGCCGCCGTCTTCGCGTTCCACTGCCGGATGTCTTTCGAGACGAACCACGCGGAGGCGAGGACGAGGCCGAAGAAAAACGACCACACCAAGACGGGCTGGTGGACGAGCAGCCACGTGATCGCACGCGCCAGCGAGAAGACGCTGATGCCGATGCCCGCGAGCAAGGCGAGGAGGAAGTTGCCGTTGACCATCTTCCACGACGCGGCGGGATGCCCGGTGAAGAAAAGTTTCATGCTGCGGGCGTTAAGACCCTTGATCGAGTCGAGCAGCTCTTCGTAGATGCCCACGATGAAGGCGATGGTGCCGCCCGACACGCCGGGGACGACATCGGCCGCCCCCATTCCCATGCCCTTCAATGCGATGAACGCATAATCTTTCAGTTTCCTTTCCATAAACTTCTCATTGGGGCGGGCAGCCCTTGCCGGGAAGCCCGCCATCCTGTCTTTTTACCTGTTCTTGATCTTGCTCCACGTGTCTTTCAGCGAGACGGTCCTGTTGAATATCAATTTCCCGTCGCGGCTGTCCGGGTCGAGGTTGAAATACCCGATGCGCTGGAACTGGAAGTAGGCGAGCGGCTTCTGCCCTGCCAGGAATTTCTCCACGAAGCAGTTGGTCTTCACCGTCAACGAGCCGGGATTGATGAGGCGCTTCATGGCCTCGAGGACGCTCAGTCCTTCGCCTTTCAGACGGGCCAATTCGTCGCGCGGGTTCTCTACCTGCCACAGGCGATCGTACAAGCGGACTTCGGCGGGCAGGCAGTGCGCGCGGCTGACCCAGTGGAGAGTGGCTTTTACCTTGCGGTTGCTGTCGGGCATCCCGCTGCGGGTCGCCGGGTCGTATTCGCAATAGACCTCAACCACGTTGCCGTCCTCGTCTTTCCTGCAGCCCGTGCACCTGACGATGTAGGCGTTCTTCAGTCGGACTTCCTGGCCCGGAGTCATGCGGTAGAATTTCTTCGGGGCCTCTTCCATGAAGTCGTCACGCTCCATCCACAGCTCGCGGCTGAATTCGATGACGTGGCTGCCCGCCGTTTCGTCTTCCGGGTTGTTGACGGCCTCCATCCTCTCCACTTTCCCTTCCGGATAGTTGGTGACGACGAGCTTCACAGGGTCCAACACGGCCGAAACGCGGGTGGCGCGAAGGTTCAGATCCTCCCGGACGGCGCTCTCCAGCAAGGAGAACTCATTCAGGGCATCGTAGGTGGTATAACCGATCTTGTCGATGAACTTGCGGATAGATTCCGGCGAATAACCGCGCCTTCTGAAGCCGCAAAGAGTCGGCATGCGGGGGTCGTCCCACCCGTTCACCAGCCCCTCCTTCACCAGCGTGAGCAGATTGCGCTTGCTCATCAGGGTGTAATTGAGGTTCAGCTTGTTGAATTCGGTCTGGCGCGGGCGGTTGTCATCCAGGTCCTCCCCTTCCTTCAGCCAGTCGATGAACAAATCGTACAGCGGGCGGTGAGGGACGAACTCCAGCGTGCACAAAGAGTGCGTCACGCCCTCGAAGAAGTCGCTCTGCCCGTGCGCGAAGTCGTACATCGGATAGACTTTCCACTTCGTTCCCGTGCGGTGATGGGGAGTCTTCAGAATCCGGTAAATGATCGGGTCGCGGAAGTGCATATTGCCGTTGGCCATGTCTATTTTCGCCCGCAAAGTCATGCTCCCTTCTTCAAATTCGCCGTCGTTCATGCGGCGGAACAAATCGAGGCTCTCTTCGACGGGGCGGTTCCTGTACGGGCTTTCCGTGCCGGGCTGGGTGGGGGTCCCTTTTTGCTGCGCGATCAGTTCCGAGCTCTGTTCGTCCACGTAGGCCTTGCCCTCCTCGATCAGCCGGATGGCAAAATCATACAACTGCTGGAAATAATCGGAAGCATAATATATGTTGTCCCAGTGGAAACCCAGCCACTTGATGTCTTCCTCGATGGAATCAACGTACTCGGCATCCTCCTTGACCGGGTTGGTGTCGTCGAAACGCAGGTTGCACACGCCGTTGTGCTGTTCGGCGATGCCGAAGTCCAGGCAGATGGCCTTGGCGTGTCCGATGTGGAGGTAACCGTTCGGTTCCGGGGGGAAACGGGTCTGCACACGCCCGCCGTTCTTGCCTTCCGCCAAATCCTTCTCCACGATTGCTTCAATGAAGTTCAAGCTCTTTTTGCTCTCGGCTTCGTTCATGTTGATCTCGCTCATAAACAAACATAATTTCTTTTCTGACGGGGCAAAGGTAATGATTTCTGCCAGAAATGAACCCTTTTCGGCATGGAAATCGGCTTGGGCGAAGCCGCTGAAGTTTCC
>CAYRFT010000026.1:0-10467 GCA_964423585.1 uncultured Parabacteroides sp.
TAATGCGCAAGGCACGTACAGGAGAGGACGGGCATCCCGTGCGGAAAAGGAAAGGGGGAACGGCCTACAGCAGCAGGGAGCTGTCGCCGTAGCTCAGGAAACGGAAGTCGTGGCGGAGGGCATAGTCGTAAACCGTCCGCCAGCCGCCCCCGAGGAAAGCCGAGACCAGCAGCAGCAACGTGCTCTTGGGCTGGTGGAAGTTGGTGATGATCCCGCCCGTCACCTTGAAGCGGTAGCCGGGGGCGATGAGGAGCCGCGTGGAGGCCACCAGCCTGTCGGCCCGGCGGCGGTCCAAGTAATCCAGCACGTGCCGCAACGCCTCGTCCGCGGGGAGCCGGTCGTCCGCCCCGTCGTAGGGCATCCACTGGCCGACGGAGAGGGAGCCGGGCGCGTCGTCCGGGCGCGACGCCAGCAGGGCGCCGATGTAATACAGGCTCTCCAACGTGCGGACGGAGGTCGTCCCCACGGCGATGATCTTCCCGAGGTTCTGCCGTATCCGCTCGATGGAGGAACGCCCGACGGAGATGAACTCCGTGTGCATCTCATGGCCGCCGATGGTCTCGCTCTTCACGGGCCTGAAGGTCCCCGCCCCCACGTGCAGGGTGACCTCCTCGCGCCCGATGCCATGCGCCTCCACGTCAGCGAGCACCTCGGGCGTGAAATGCAGGCCTGCCGTCGGTGCAGCCACCGAGCCCCTCACCTTGGAATAGACCGTCTGGTAGGTCTCCAGGTCGCTCTCTTCCGTCTCGCGGTGCAGGTAGGGAGGAATCGGGAGGATGCCCGCGGCATCAAGGAGGTCGGAGAAGGAAAGCCGGGGGTCGTCCCACGCGAACTCGACCCGGCAAGTGTCGCCGAGGCACTCCTTCATCTCCGCGGAAAGGGAGACCACGCCGCCCCCGACGCGCACCCTCCTGACCAGCGCGCCCTCCTTCCACTTCTTCAGGTTCCCCACCAAGCATATCCACCGGCAACGCTCCGTCTGCTGGAAGGCGAGGGCGTAGTCGCGCGGCTCGTCCGGCTCGAGGCAGAAGACCTCGACGCGCGCCCCCGTCTCCTTCCGGAACAGGAGGCGCGCCTGTATCACCCGCGTGTTGTTGCACACTAAGAGCGAGCCTGCGGGGAGGTAATCGGCGAGATGCCTGAAGAGGCTCTCCGAGACCCTCCCGTCCTTATACACCAGGAGCTTCGATTCGTCGCGCCTTGCGAGGGGGAACTTGGCTATCCGCCCGTCCGGGAGCGGATAATCATACTCGTCCATGCGTATTTGCCGTGCCGTGCCGTTCATCTTCTCATCCATTGACGCGCAAAAGTACGAATTCCGTCCGTCATTCCCCGCCCAATTCATGGTAATAGCGCAGCGGGCCGGGAGGGAGCAGCTCGGGGTGGAATATCCGGATGAAATCCTGCAGCAGGTAGTCGGGGTGCAGCGGCGATTCCTCGTAATAGCGCACCCGCTCCGTGTTGCAGGCATAGACCCTCCTCTCGCGGAAGGCCCTGAACTGGGCGTAGGGCGCATACTCCCGGCGCAGGCCGGCGTAGGTCATGTCCTTGCCCTCGTAATACTTGAAGAGCCAGAAGTCGGCCTGGCAGGCCTTCTCGAAGACGGTCTCGAAGCTGAGCGGATGGCTGTCGGTCCCCGGCAGCCCGGCAAACAGGTAGTCTGCGCCGGCATCCCGGAACAGGCAGGCCATGTAGCTCTCCCCGCCGGGCACGTACCAGGAAGCCCCGTACCGCCTCTCGGAGAAGACGGTGGGGCGCGTCTCCACCCGCGCCGCCAGCTCCTTCAGTGCCAGATAAGCCCCTTCGGTCTCCGCGAACACGGAGTCGGCGACGGCCTGCTTCCCGAACAGGAGCCCGTAGAACTTCACCCATTCCGTCCGTCCCAACGGGAGCGGTTCCAGGTAGTCCGCCCCCTGTATGATGGGGATGCCCAGCTTCTCGACCGGCCCGAAGCCGCTGTTCTGGAAGGGGGAGGCGATGATAGCCTCCGTCCCTATCTCCAGCATCTTCTCCACGTTGGGGGAAGAGGCCTCGCCCAAGTCGGCGATGCGTCCCTCTTCCAAGCCGGCGCGTATCTCGGGCGAATCCATGTAACGGGGCTCGCACACCCCGGCGATGCTGCGGCTCTCTCCCAATTGCCCCAGTATGGAGGCGTGCACCGAGGTATAGACGGCAACCCGCCTGACGGGGACCCTGACGACCGTCCCCTTGGGCAGCCCCTCCGGCACCCGCCCGTCCCTATCGACCAGCAGGTAACGTTGCAGGAGCTTCGCCGTGTCCCACGGGTCACGCACATCCACCCGGACATAATCCGGGGCGTAGGCGATGGCGAGGCCTTTGGCATAAGACAAGGTATCCCGCTTGTGCGTGTCCAACCGGGCGGACTGCCTGCCGCCGGTGCACCCTGCCAGCAGGCAGAGCAGGGCGATATGGTAAAACGCGGCCTTCATCGCTCCCTCATCCGTTCAGGAAACCGACTTCCACCGTATCATACCCGCCGCAGTCGATGACCTCGTGCAGCTTGCCGTCGGGCGTGAAGATATAGAGCGAAGCCCTCTCCCCGTAAGTGAAGCTGGAGATGCAAACCGTGCCCGTCTGCGGGTTCACGTCGATCGAGTTGGGAGAGGCTATCGTGGTCCCGTCGGTGATGAAGTTGTCCGAGATCACCTGCTCCGTCTTCGTGTCATATACCTTGTAAGTGACATCCGGGTCGTCATAGGTGGTATAGACGACATACAGCAGGTCGTTGGCGATGGCCATCTTCGTCCCGCTGCCCATGACGGTCACTTCGCCCGTCTGCCCGTCAATCCGCTGCAAGGTATTGCCGACGGCCTCCTGCCCTTCCGAGGGCTGGTTGTAATTCCCCATGGAGACCAGGTAAACGTCCCCTTCCGAATCGGCCGCCATGTTCACCGGGTTCAGCACCACCTCGATCTCCTTTTCCACCTCCAGCGTGTTCAGGTCGATGACCGAAACGGTATGCCCGTAGTCCGGGAAATCGCTCCCTCCCGAGTTGGCGACATACAGCTTGCCGTTCGCCACCACCAGTTGCTCCGGGTAGCGGCCCACCGGGATGACCTTCTCTATTTCCAGCGAGGCCGTATCCAGCACGGCCACCTCATGCCCGGAGTAATAGGCCGCAAACACCTTGCCGCCTGCCGCCGCCATGTAACGCGGGTTCAGCGGGCTGCCCGTCCCGTCTTCCGGCTCGATCGCCTTTATCAGCGAACCGTCCCTCCCCAACACGGCGAGACGGTTGGAATACGTCACGCCCACGTATATCTTCGAGCCGTACATCAACATGTCCTGGGCGGATTCCCCCAAGGCGGCCCCGTTCGCCGTGCGGTACAGGTCCGTCATCTCCGCCGATACCATGTCATACAGGTTCAGCGAGGCATCGTTGGCATTATAGTTCCCCCGGTTCAGGATCAGCAGCCCGTCCGGCAGTGCATACACAGGAGGATCCACGACATGCTTGTCCCCCGGTTCGTCATCATCATCACACGCTCCCGCCGAGAGCGTCCAAGCGGCAATCCATGCCCACACTTTCAACATACTTGTCCTTTTCATTTTGTGCTATGTTTAATTAATATGATTTCCTGTTCCATTCCCTCATCTTCAATACGTCACCTGCACCGTCGCCCGGAAAGACCGCCCCGGCATGGGGTAATACCGGATCACATCATACGTGACGTTCCCCAGATTGACCACCTCCGCCTGCAAACGAAGGGAGCATTTCCCGATGCGGAAAGTCCTGTTCGCCGAGAGCTGCTGCTCGATGTACCCGTCGATGCGGTTCTCTTCCAAATTCTGCGGCAGGGCATAGCGGTCGCCGACGGCAGTCAGGCTCCAGCCCACGTTTACCCACGGATTCTCCAACGAAGCGGACACGGAGCCTGCATGTTCCGCCGTATAAGGAATCTGGTCCCCATAGATCTTGGAGGACTTGTCGGTCCGGTCGGTTGCGTCCTGCCACGTATAGGAAGCATTCAGTTGCAAGGCCATCCCGGCGGGCAAGGCAAAAGAAGCCGCCAGGCTGGCATCCACCCCGAAAATATCCACCACGCCCCGGTTCATCATCTGCCAGACAAACATGGTCGGGATGGCCACAATCTTGTCCCGCACATGATTGTAATACCCATCGACCGTCAGGCTCAGGAAGTCGAGCGACAGAGCCGGGAAGGCATTGTTCCAGGTGAGGCCCAGGTTATATTGCGAAGCCTTCTCGGCATCCAATTCCCGGCTTCCGGCCCGGTCGTAATACAAATCGTTGAACGTCGGTACGCGGAACCCGTCTTTATACGAAGCCCGGAGGCGCAGGTGCTGCCCGGGCCAGGCCAGCCAGGACACGCCGGCCGCCGGTGAAAGGCGTTTGCGATCGGCCGCCGCCTCTCCTATTTCCAAATCCTCAGTGATGTAAACGCCCAGCAAACTGGCCGTCGCCGTCAAGCGGTCATTCTTGTACTGCGCCGCCAAGGCCGTCATCGACGAATATCGCGTCGGGAAAGGGCATTTCGGCGTAGTGGCATCCAAGGTATTGAGGAAGAAATCTTCGGACAGGGAGACGGAGAATCCGGCCGCCGGGCGGTACAGCCAGCCGACCGAACCATAATATTCCCGCCGCGTATAGGCATCCGTCTGCACACCCCCGACGTACCGGCTATGAAAATCCTGATAGCGCGTCCAGCCATAATCGAACTTGGCCAACGCCTTGAAGTCGAGCTTCGGGGACCAGCGATTCTCATAATCAGCCTGCAGGAAGCCGTTCTTGTCAAACAGGCGTTCGGTATGCCAGTCGTTATACAGGAGCACCGCCCCCGGCAGGCCTCGTTCCGAATCGAACCAATATCCCTTGAGATGCAGTTTGCCGTTCCGCTTCCAGTCGGCGAACAGGTTCAATTCCGCATGCCAGCTGTCCGCATCGCTGTTCTTCCGTTTCTCGTGCGTCACGATATTCCCGTTGGCAAACGTATAAGGATACCGGCCGTCCGCCCGTGTCCAGCCGCCTTGCACCGACAAGGCGTAGGTTTCCCCTATCCGCTGCTCATAGCGCACATACGGACTGAACAAGCCGAAAGAGCCCGTCTTTATTTTACCCTGCAAGCGAAATGACTTATCCCCTTCCGGATGAGGCGGGCGGGTCCGGATACTCAGGAGTCCCGCCGAGGCCATCTCGCGTGCCGGCCGGAATATATCATCCGTCTGCCCGACGGAAAGGGAGACCATCTCCACGTCGTCCAATGCAAAGCGGCTGATGTCCACCTCGCCGCTTTGCATGTCGGTAATCGTCACGCCGTCATAACTGACAGCCGTATGCTTGGCACCCAAACTGCGCACCGAAACCGTCTTCAATCCGCCAATCCCGCCGTAATCCTGTACCGAAACGCCCGAAAAACGCTTCACGGCATCCGACAAGTCCTGCAATCCCAACCGCTCGAAACTCCGGTTGTCCAAAACCTGGACCGGGGCCGACGATTTCAAGGCAGGAGGCCTCCGTTGCCCGACGACTTCCACATCCGACAGCTTATGATAGGAAGCGGTATCGGCAACCTGCCCGAACAACGAACTGCAAAACAAACAACCCGCGCCCAACAGGTACATTTTCCCTTTTCTGCTCTGATTTGACATATATCTTCCTTTCCAACCACTTACCCGAGAGGTTTGATTCCTGATTAAAGGCAAGGCAGGTTTTCTGGCTCGTCCGTCTATTTTCCGGGCACCTTCCCGAACACATCGTTCAGTGGCATGAAGAAACCGAAGACTTTTATGGACATACAGCTACGGGTACAGCTCAGGATTCGCACCTGATTCCCTTTTACTAACAGACAGAGACAACTGGCTGTTACACCTTTGCGCCGCAAAGCTACACAAAATTTCGGAATTTCAAATCCGGGCAGAGCGAAAGAGGCATCAAAATGGAAAAGCGGCGGGAGCAAAAGGCAGCCCGCATGAAAAATTCGTTCCCTTGCAATTGCCGCATCCAAAATAAAACCTACATTTGCATGTTTAACATCAAAAACGTATAACAGAGAATGATCGACAAGATAAAATCCCTGCTCCTGGAAGTAGAAGAAATCAAAGCGGCAAATGCGGAGGAAGTGGAAGCCTTGCGCATCAGATACCTCGGCAAAAAGGGTATCATCTCGACGCTGATGAACGACTTCAGGAATGTCCCGGCGGAACGGAAGCGCGAGGTGGGCAAATACATCAACGAACTGAAGGAAACGGCACAAAACAAAATCAAAGAACTGAAGGGGAACTTTGAAAACACGCAGGCGGCCGGCAATGACCTCGACCTGACGCGCACGGCTTATCCGCTGGGATTGGGCACGCGCCATCCGCTTTCCCTGGTAAAGAAAGAAATCTTCGACATCTTCGGCCGCTTGGGATTCAGCATCGCCGAGGGCCCGGAAATCGAGGACGACTGGCATGTGTTCACTTCCCTGAACTTCGCGGCGGACCATCCGGCGCGCGACATGCAGGATACCTTCTTCATCCGGCATGACCCGGACATCGTGCTCCGCACCCATACCTCCTCCGTGCAAACACGGGTCATGGAGAAACAAAAACCGCCTATCCGGGTCATTTGCCCGGGGCGTGTCTATCGGAACGAGGCCATCTCGGCGCGCGCCCACTGCTTCTTCCACCAGGTCGAAGCCCTGTATGTGGACAAGGACGTTTCGTTTGCCGACCTGAAACAGGTGCTGCTGTTCTTCGCCAAAGAAATGTTCGGCCCGGAGACCAAGATCCGCCTGCGCCCGTCTTATTTCCCATTCACGGAGCCTTCGGCCGAGATGGATATTTCCTGCGACTTGTGCGGGGGCAAAGGATGCGCCTTCTGCAAGCATACCGGCTGGGTCGAAATACTGGGCTGCGGCATGGTGGACCCGAACGTGCTGGAGAACTGCGGCATCGACAGCAAGGTTTACTCCGGCTACGCGCTGGGCATGGGCATCGAAAGGGTGGCGAACCTGAAATACAAGGTGAAGGACTTGCGCCTGTTCTCGGAAAACGACATCCGCTTCCTGAGAGAATTTGAATCCGCCGATTGAAACAACGGAAAGGCGCGCCGCCCTCCCCCGGGCATCGGAGAAACGCACATCCGCCTATTCGATTCTGACATCCATGCGCAAAGAAGAACGATATAAAGGAGTATTGGACTGGTTCCGGGCAAATGTCCCTGTCGCGGAAACCGAACTTCATTACCGCAACCCGTATGAGTTGCTGGTAGCCGTCATTTTGTCCGCCCAATGCACGGACAAGAGGGTAAACATGGTCGCGCCTGCCCTGTTCGAGGCCTTCCCTTCCCCCGAAGCGATGGCCGCGGCTTCCCCTGAAGCGGTCTATGAATATATCAAAAGCGTTTCTTACCCGAACAACAAAGCCAGGCATCTGGTCGGCATGGCCAAAATGCTTGTGGAGGACTTCAAGGGCATCGTCCCTTCCGGAATCGGGGAGCTGCAAAAATTGCCGGGCGTAGGAAGGAAGACCGCCAACGTCATAGCCTCCATCGTGTATGGCAAGCCCGCCATGGCCGTCGATACGCACGTCTTCCGGGTTTCCAACCGGATCGGACTGACGGCAAACAGCAGGACCCCGCTTGAAACGGAAAAGGAACTGACGAGGCACATCCCGGAAAACCTGATTCCCGTCGCCCATCATTGGCTGATTTTGCACGGACGGTACGTCTGCACGGCGCGGAACCCGAAATGCGAATCCTGCGGGCTCAAACCCTGGTGCAATCATTTTCTTCATCAGAAATGAAATTCCGGTGGCGAGATATGGTGACCTTGTTCCTGGTCCTCTCTTTGGCAGGAAGTTTCATTTACCATCTGTTCAAACACATTCATGAAGGAGATGCCCGGACGGACATTGACATGTACGCCCTCTTTCCCGCTCCTCCCAAAGCGCTGGTGCACGTGCAGCAGACCCAGCACTGGAACCGCCTCTCGAGCGACAAGCAAACCATCCGGCAGCTCTTCGGAGAGCAAATGCCCCTGCTTTACCAGCAGTTGTTCGCCCTGCATCCGGTGAGCAACCTGTGGCTCTGCCTCTATCCCGAAGGCGTGATCTGCATTCTGCCTGCCACACCCGAAGAAGCGGGGAAACTGCAGCGGAAGCTGAGGCAACTGCTCGATGCCTTCCCTCCCCAGAAAGTCTCGCAAGACGGCACGGACGTTTATTATTATGCAGACGCGGATAACGAGTTCGCCGGGGCCTTCTATGCAAACGGATTATGGGTATCCAGCTACAACAAGGCGTTGCTCGACCGGACCTTGCGGCGGATCAACTTGCAGATCCACCCGGCACAAGGGAAAAACATCCCGCTTGCCCACGCGGCGACCAGCCTGTTGGTCCCGGCCTCCGAACTGTCCCTCCGCGTGTGTTCCGGGGATTCCGTCCGCTGGCAATATGAAGGAGACTGGATCAGCACGGACATTTACCGCACCTCCCAAGAGATGACTTTCGTCTTCAACCTGCCGTTCCATTCCGCCCGAGGCGATTCGCTCCCCGCCTTGATTGCAAGCTCGCTGAAGCAAAGCATTTCCCGCTACTTGGGATTGGACCCGGAGCGCGCCGGCACGACCTGCAAGGAAGAAAGCGGGAATTTGTACATCGCGCTGGCCTATCCGGCCGACCTGCCTTAAAACTCGACCTGCAGATTGTCGTATGCCAGGTGGACATGCGGGGGCAGCGACTTCTCCACCTGCGCGTGAAGCCCTATTTTATGCGACTCATGGATCAGATAGGCTTCCTTGGGGCGGATGCGCCCGATATAAGCCAACGCCTCGTCCAGGCCGGCATGCGTCGGATGTTTGCCGTCCGGGCGCAGGGCATTGATCACCAGCAAGTCCAGGCCTTCCAGCTTGGAGAATTCCGGTTCGGGTATCACCTTGAGGTCCGTCAGATAAGCCATGCTCCCGATCCGGTACCCGACGATCGGCAACCGCCCGTGCAGCAGGCGGACGGGCACGATGCCGATTCCCGCCGCCTCGAACGGCTCGAGGGTGATGGGATGTATTTTGATATTCGGGATTCCCGGGTACTTGTGCTCGACGAAAACATACGGGATGCGGGTCCTTATGGCACGGGCTACATCCTCCTCCGCATAAACATCGACTCCGCCGTAACGGCAAAACGGGCGCAAGTCGTCCAATCCCCCCACGTGGTCGTAATGCTCGTGCGTGACCAGCACCGCGTCCAGCCGATAGACCCGGTTCGTGATGGCCTGCCAGCGGAAGTCGGGCCCGCAATCGATCAAAATCCGTTTCCCCTCCGTTTCCACCACGGCCGAAGTCCGCAAACGCCGGTCCCGCTTGTCCGGGCTCGTGCAGACCTCGCATCGACACCCGATCTCCGGGACCCCCGTCGAAGTCCCTGTCCCCAGAAAGATTATTTTCATCATGCGATATATTTTACCTCGGGCACCAGCCCTATCCCAAAACGCTTCTCGACGGCGGAACGGATATCCTCGGCCAGCAGGGCAATCTCGTCGCCTGTCGCATGGCCCAAATTCACCAAGACCAAGGCGTGCTTCCCGTAAACGCCCGCCTCGCCCCGCCGTTTCCCCTTGAAACCGCACTGCCCTATCAGCCAGCCGGCCGGCACTTTCACTTTCCCCTCCGCCGCCGGGTAAGAAGGCATCTCCGGGAATTGCCGCCGGAGCTCCCCGAAATGCGCCGCGTCGATCAGCGGGTTCATGAAGAAGCTCCCGGCATTCCCCAGCACGTCCGGGTCGGGCAATTTCGCCCGCCGCATGGCAACGACAGCGTCACGCACGGCCTGCAGCGTGAGTTCCTTTCCCTCCAAGGCCTCCCGCAGCGCCCCATACTCCAGCTTGAAGCCGGGACGCTTGCGCAGCTTCAGCGTCACGTGCGTCACGACATGCGGGTCGAGGCGCGGGTCTTTGAAACGGCTGTCCCGGTAGCCGTAGCCGCAGTCGCCCGCATCGAATTCACGCCTCTCGAAGGTCAGCTGGTTCCACGCCTCCACCGTCTCGACGGCATCCTTGATTTCCATGCCATAAGCCCCGATGTTCTGCACGGCGGCGGCCCCCGTCTCGCCGGGTATCAGCGAGAGGTTCTCGATTCCGCCCCAGCCTCTCGCGACGGCATGGGCCACGACCCCGTCCCACGCCTCGGCGGCCCCCACCCGGAGCCATACGAAAGACCCGTCCTCACGGACAACCTCCATGCCCCGGATGGCGGAATGCAGGATGATGCCGTCGTAATCGTTCAAAAACAACAAATTGCTGCCCCTTCCTATGTGCAAGGAAAGGCATTCCTGGAAATACTCGTCGCGCAGGATTTTCTGCAAGTCGTCCTCGTTTTCATATTCCATGAACCAGCGCGTCCGGGCCGGAAGGCGGAATGTATTGTACTTCTCCAACGAGAAATTCTGTTCGATTCTCATACATCCATCGTTTTTTCGATTTGCAAAATTAGCGATTTTATCCTCATCCGCCCG
>CAYRFT010000027.1:0-10258 GCA_964423585.1 uncultured Parabacteroides sp.
ACCAATTCGCGCAGCCCGACTTTCTGGAATGTGATATGCGCCACGCTTGATTCGTAGAGAATGCCGACAGTCTCTTCATCAACCAGCGTCAGGCACGTATAGCCCCAGCCTTCGCCCTCGTCAAGCAGCAGCTGGCAGCTTTCCGGCCATGTCAATCCGCCGTCCAGGCTCGCCTTGATGGTGATGTGATTCCTGTTTTCCGTCGAGTTCGGATTGGAGAACAACAGGATATCCTTCTTCAGGCAGTTCTTTTCCGCCGGGATTTCGAGGAGGCTGGCCATGCAGACGGGCTCTTGCAAGGCCGAACGGCTGGAGGGGTGTTCCTTCCATGTCTTTCCCAAATCTTCCGTGATGGAAACGGCCCGGCTGCCGCCCCGGTTGTCGCGCATGTTCAGCATCAACACGCCGGGCGCTACCTCTGCCACCTGCGCTTCGGTCGTATTGCTCCGTGCAGGGTCATGCAGGTGCCACGTTTTCCCGTGGTCCTTGCTGTACATGATCCCGGCGCTCGGCATTCGGCCCGCATCGATGAATTGGATCGGGAATACCAGCGTCCCGTCGGCCATCATGATGCCCCGCCCCGGGCCTTGCAGCAAGAAATGCCACGAAGGATCTTTCAATTGTCCGGTGATGTTGACGGGTTCGCTCCAGGTCTTTCCGTCGTCTTCGCTTTTGCAAAGCATGAGCTGGGCGGTTTCGTCCATGTCCATGCCCTGCCGCGAATTGAACCACGCCCGCTGATTTCCCATGCCATGGCACCAGACGGCCGCGATCCATACCGTGTTGTTGGTTTCATCCACCAAAATCGAAGGATCGCCCACGCCGTTCTGGGCATGGGGCAAGCCGCCGGTTTCGCCAAAGCTCATGGCGATTTGCATGGGTTCCCATGTCCGGCCTTTGTCAAAACTACGGCTGACGCCGATATCAATCTTTCCCTGCAAATCGACGGAATTATTGTACCGGATGTCATAACAGCCAATCAACGTGCCCCGGTTGGTGGTGACGATTCCCGGAATGCGGAAGGCGGCCACCCCGTCGTCCCATGCCTGGCGGACAGCCACGCCTTTCCTGCGTTTGACGCTTTGCCGATCTCCGGAAACGACTGCCGGTTGCCGGTTGACCTGGGCCCGGCCGACGCGGGCCGATACCAATGATTCCAAAAGGGAAGAATCCCTGACCTGCACACTCACCCAGAAGTAGTTCGTCCCTTTTAACAAAGGCTGCCGGCTGGATAACCGGACGGACCGCGACGGTTGGTTCACTTCATCCTGCCGGACGGAATAATCTTCGTTGGCGCCTTTCATCTGCCGCAGGCTCCGCTGGTCCGATATGCCGGGTGTGAACCTGATGCCTTTTTCAGCCAGCGAGGCCCGCAGGAAATCTTGCCTGTAGTCGTGCGACGGAGCATAATGCTTGCCTTCCCTGGCTACTCCTTCCGTCCCGCTGTAGAAAAGGCGGACAGACTCGATATCAGCCATATCGGTCTCTTCATCAAATTCAATGGAAACTTCGTTCAAAACATCTCCTTTGTCTGCATCCATGCGAAATTCAAACAAAACATTATCCGACTGGTTTATCAGCAATGGGATTTGGGGAGCATGGACAAACAACGTGTCAGCAGCCCAAATCGGGGCGCCGGCAGCAACTAATCCGGCAAGAAGAAAGTTCTTTTTCATGTGTTTTATCAATATGGGTTATCATTTAATTATCAACGAACGTAAAGGTATAATTTTTCATTAATTATTTCACTTTCCTGAAAACTTTTTTTGGCAACTCTTGTTCTAACTATATAGTGTTTTTCATGGTATTAGAACTTAGAATTAAGTTAGGTTTGCTGTCCGTCCCGTTCGTGAGAATAGGACGGCTTTTTTTTGTGGAGCCCGGCATGCCGTCCCTTTTGCGCATCCAAAACGGGGCGCGTTTGTCCGGGAAACATTTTGTCGGACTACGGCTTGTATCTGGCTTGCGACAAAAATTCCTGAGCATTTTGCTGTTGCATGAGCGTCTGCAACGAGACCTTATTCTCCTCCATATAGCAAGAAACGATTTGCCAGCCAATCCAAGTGCCGATATTTCCCGGGGTCTCGTCCGACAGGAAAGTGCACGGCTTGTCATCCAAATATTTGGAAGTGGTCATCCGGTCGGGCGTATAGAGATGCTTCCGCTGGATAATGGTGTTCCAGAGCGTCAACTCGTTGGCCACGCACCATTCATAGTCCTTCTCTCCGTATCCCATCAACTGGGCAGGCGTGATTTCGGGCAAGGCAAGATGGATGACGTATCTGATCTTTCCCTCATAAATCATCCGGTCGAGCAATACATTCTCGTTCCCTTCAAAAGGATATTCGCTCATCAGCCAGCCGGCCAGATAATCGGCGGCGACCCGTGCGCGCTGCATCTTGACCCGTTGATAGTCGTAAAAGAACTCCTGATACAGCGGATAGTCCTCCCCCATATACTTGTCGATGGACAAGGACAGCAGGCTGTCTGCCGCGAGCACGTTCTGGTTGAATCCGGAGACATGCATGTAGCAGGCCGGCATCTGCATGTCCGGGAAGTTCGCTTGCAGGAAAGCGAAACCTTTGCCCAATTGCTCTTCGATGTCGGCCACGTCTTCGTATTCACGGACGGCATCCCGGTACAATTTCTTGAGCGTCGGCTCCGAATAATAAGCAATGACCTGGTCGAAAAAGCCGGGTACGCCGGGCGATTGCAAATTCAAGATTCCTTTCCCCAAGATGCCGAGCATCGCCGGGTATTCCCTCAGCAGTTCATCCGCCAAGGCGGCATCCCGCGTCTCGGCATACGCCAACAAAGCCTTGTCAAACCGCCGGATGTGGATGGGAAGCGCACCGGCAGGCGTTTGGATATTTGAAGGCTGGCTGTTGCAACTGCAAACAAATACGGCAAGCAGGAATAAGCTGGCCATTGTCTTTTTCATGTTCTTCATAATCGGATATTTTTCTGTAAAACGTGAATACGCGTGGGATTATTGTATCTTTCCCGCGGCAAAGGCGATTCTATTTCACAAAGGCGCGCCCTCCCGAAAATTTCTCCCTATCCACAGAATAAAACTTCCGAATATCCGCCCTGTTATCCCACTGATGATATAAATCGCATAATAGCCCGCACTTTCAAAAACGAATCGCATGGAAGGTTCCTCTTGTAGGAAGAGGCCTTCCATGCGATATAAGATTGAAGGCGGATTTCCACCTTAAGTCCGAAACCGGGAAGGACTGTCCCTCCCCGTAACGCCGGTTGCCTTACCGGGCATAAACGCTAAGCGTGCTCATGCAGAAATAGGCGGTATTGTTCCCACTCAGCTCGTTTTCGATTCTGAATACGCTTTTGGGGGATGCAAACGCTGCCGGCGCAATGATGTTCGTTTCCGCAGCACCGCCGCGGATGTCGGCACCGAAGTTCTTTTCCGGATCCCCGTCGTTCCTTTCAAAGTGCTTGTAAAGCGTCAGGTTCGCTTCGCTCGTGCCCACATAGAAGTTGAAAGTCGCGGGGGTATTCGGAGTGCTGCTGTTGCGGTTGGTGTACTCGATTGCCACCCGGCTGCATGCATTCGGCAAGGTAATCTGCAGGTAGTGATATCCGCTTACCGAAATTGACCAGGCCGAATGGAAAAAGGTATTGACATCATCGTCCAGCAAGTTGCTTATCGGGCCTTCGGTCGGCTCCTGCGCGTTGGTCGAAAGCATGGATACCGTAAGGGGAACGAGATAACCGTTGATGTCGAAACCCAGCAGGCAGATGTCGGCCTCATCGTCCACTTCAATCCCTTCGATGCCCGCCGACTTCAAGCGCAGCGGTATCACGTCGAAGAATCCCGCCTTTGCCGGATCCGCAGTGATTTCCAGATCAACCGAAGTTTCACCTACCGGCATGTTTACCGTGCTGCCGATCGAGTAAGCACTTGGCGGCATAAGCTGATAGCCCGTGCCATTCGCGGCATTGTACTCGGCAAGAGCAGCCGTATCGACTTCCACCTGGCAAGGTATGTCCCACTGGCTCTCAAAAGGCAATTCGATGGTTGCGGTAAGCACATTTTCCTCTACCGGCGAGAACACGGCCCCTTCGGTGAAACCTACCTTTGGTATGCGATAGTCGGGAACCAAGAAAACCTTGTCGTCGCTCTCGTTGACCTTGGCATCGCTGCATTCGAGCACCAAAGGTATCGCGGGCGAAAGCACCGAATCCGGCTTTGCCTCGAGATAGGCACCGATGGCCTTGACATCCAAGTTCACATCTACCGTCTGATAACCTTCACCCCCAGAAAAGGTCACGGTGACCGCATCACCTTCGCCAAGCGTATAGCAATTTGACGGGAGATAACTGACTGCTATTCCTCCGGCGTTTGCAGCATATTCATTAAACTCGCTTTGGCTCATCACGCGGACAGTGGCTGTGACACCCTGCTCGGGAGCCACGCCGCCCTTGAGCACCACGACCTGCGCCGGTACTTGATCCTGTGCGGAATAAACCGTCACGTTTTGCGTGCCGGAATCCTTAAACATCAAGACCTTTGCCATATCGCCGGGAAAGATGTCGTAGTCGCTCGTGCAACCCAGGAAACACCCTATCATCGAAGCCAATGCTAATATTGTCCTTTTCATAAAGATATTTCAATTTTTAAGTGTGTTACATATTCACTGTTAATATCCAGGGTTTTGTACGATCTGGTTATTGGAGTACACCTCGTTTTCTGGTATAGGATAGAGGTACATTCTCTTGGCCCATACATAATTGTAAGGTATAGGCTCCGGAACGTTGAATTCTTCGAACGAAGGATCCTGCACGTCGGCGTTCAAGCCTTTCCGCTTGCCTGCTCCGAGGTACTGGTCCGCTTCGACCCAACGGATCAAATCGGTAAGGCGTTTCCCTTCGAAGGCAAATTCGATCATGCGTTCAGCCTTGACCCAATCCAGTATCGGCATCTTCGAGAGGTGCGCGGAGGTAAGCTCGGCTGCGCCGGCACGGCGGCGGATAACGTTGATGTCTTTCATCGCATCTTCCGTATTGCCCAACACGGCATTGCATTCCGCACGAATCAGGTAGAGTTCGGCCAAACGGATGACGGCACGCGCAACCCACTGGAAGTTGACATACGACCCGTTCGCATCGACACGCATCGTGGGCGGCTGATACTTCTGGCTCAGGAATCCCGTTACGGGGTTGTTGCGCTGGCTTCGGTCGTAACCGGTCGCCGTATGGTCGCGCAGGTTGATGTGGACGGGCTTGCCGTTCGCCAGTTTGACACCGTAGTCGCCACCGTCAAATCCTACCCATGCGTAGAAACGGGGTTCCCGTCCCACACAGAGGTTGATGATGTTTTCCCTCCTTGCCCCTTCCTCATCGTCAGGCAGGCCCGCGCTTTTGTACCAGTCGGCCTCGTCCGTGAAGTTGGGGTCGTTGGAAGGTATGTAACCATCCTTGGTCAGGAAACTCAATACCAAATTCAGGGTCGGATTCTCGCCCGCATAACCGCTTGCGTGCTGGCCGTTGTTCAGGACCATGTAATTTCTTGGCATCGCGCTTTGCCACAAACCGGTCTGGGTAGCGTTCGCGTCGGTATGGAATATGAATTCATGGTTGCCTTCGCCTTCCATGGCATAGTGCAGATAGCGCATGCGCAACACGGCTTCCTTGAATTCGGTGGTGACATCATCGCCCGGTACATAAAGCTGGTCGATGATGGCAGGATCCTCTTCCAAATAACGGTCGCCCGTGTACAGTTCGCGCCGTCCGTCTCCTTCCGCGAGCCGGATGGCTTCATCGGCTGCCTGAAGGGCTGCCCGGTACTTTTCCACGTCATACGTTTTGCTCACCAATTCGGTACCATAGCCCGGGGTCTCCCAATTCACGTTTTTGAAGTCGGGCCAAGGGAAAGAGCCGTTGAACAAAGGCGATGCGACAAGGAGAAGCACCTTGGCCTTGAGGGCCTTGCACATGGCCGAAGTCATACGGCCGCGGGTATCGGTGTCGCGCCATGCGGGGAGGGAGGCTGCCGCCTCGTCGAGCTGCTTTACAATCCAGTCGGCGCAATAATCCACATGCATGCGTCCCGGCATATCTGCCGGCGACAAGTTCATGTCCGGTTTTCCTTCGAGGATCACGATCGGCCCGTAACGCTTCAGCAACAGGTAATGATAATAGGCAATCAAGGCCTTGCATTCGGCGTGGTACTCGTCGTACTCGGCCTGGGTCACGATCTCCCGCATGAAGAGGCGGTCTTTGAACTCTTCCAGCTTCTCAAGGAAAGTGTAGCACTGTCCTATGGCCGAATAGTCGTAATGCCAGATGTTTATACATGCACTGGGCGAAAGGGTGCCGTAGTTGTAGTAGCGGGAACTGGCCGTTGGACGGTCGGCCGCCCACGTGTCGGGATTGAGCATGTCGTCGGCACTCGCATTAAGGTCGTTCAGATTGTCCCCGTAAGGAACATCGGCAAAGTTTTCATTGCCTCCCGAACCGAGCGAGAAGCGGTAGCATGAGTAGAGGAAACCCAACACACCGGTAGGAGTTTCCATGGCATCGTCAATGGTCACTTGTTCCGGCGGAACGACATCAAGATAGTCACACGAGGTCACTCCAAGCATAGAAGCAAGAAGTACCGCCACGGTTCTTATAGATACATTTCTAAGTTTCATAATGATTGGAATTTTAAATGATTGGTTTTATATGTTAAACTGTATGCCGACAACCACGCTCTTCTGAATCGGATAGGCCCAGAAGTTGTAAAGCTCCGGGTCCCAAAGCTTGAAGGATGAAAAGTTGAGCAGGTTGTTGCCATCTATATAGACGCGCCCTAACGGGAAGCTCCAGCCCAATTCCACGTTCCTCAAACGCATGAACCAACCGTTCCGCAGCCAGTAGCTTGAATTTACCTGGTTGTTCTGAAGCGACTGGACGGAGATGCCGAGACGGGGATATTCCGCGTCGAAATTGCCCACTTCGGGGTCGAAATAGTTCTCCGCCACCCAGGTAAGGGTGTTTTGCGGGCTGCGTTGTTCCTGGAACGGGTCGATTTTGCCCGCGATGGAGATCGTGCGCCTGCCTGAACCGGTGAAGAAGAAACCGAAATCCCACTTCTTCCAATTGACGGTGGCGCCGAACCCGTACTGCAGTCTCGGGGTATCGCCATATTTGGAAATCATGGTTTGGTCGTCCGCGTCGATCTTGCCGTCACCGTTGAGGTCGCGATACTTGATGTCGCCGACCATGACCTGAGATCCCAAGTTTTGCACCGGACTGTTGTCGATATCTTCCTGAGACTTGAACAAGCCTTCGGCGATGTATCCCCTCTGGTAATCCAACGGGAGGCCGGTGGAACGCTGCCATTCATACGGATAGTTCAACTCGTCGGAATTGACCAGCTTGTTTTCGTTGGTGGTGAAGTTGCCGGTGAACGATACCGAAAGATCCTTGTTGAAAGACTTCACATATTTCACGCTTGCCTCGAAACCGCGGTTCTCAGCCTCGCCGATCGGGCTCCACGGCTTAACGGCACCGAAGCCCAGCGATGACGGGAATGCCTGACGCTGGATGAAGATGTTGTAGCGGCGGTCGAGGAACCAGTCGAGGGTCACTTCAATGTCGTTGAACAAGTGCAAGTCGGCACCGATGTCGAGTTTCTTTACCTTTTCCCAGCCCAGGTCTCTCACCGCATAGTAACTCATTTCCGGACCGCCGTATTCGGCACCGTAACCCAGGCTGCCGCCCGTAGCCGGTTTCCACTTGAGGTATTGGAGGTCGTTGTCGGTTATCTGGTCGAAATAGAGGAAGTAGTTGCCGTTAACCTGCTGGATTTCATCAGAACCCACTATGCCGTATGATCCGCGGAGCTTCATGTAAGTAACCACTTTGTTGAAAGGAAGTTTTTCCCAAAAACTTTCGTTCGACACGACCCAACCCAACGAACCGGCGGGGAAAAAGCCGAAGCGGTGCCCCTTGGCAAGGCGTTCGGTACCGTTGTAGCCGAAGTTGAATTCGGCAAGGTAACGGTGGTTGAAGTCGTAAGTGGCACGTCCCGAGAAGCCCTGGTTGCGGTTGGGAAGCACGCCGTTCCGATACTCGCGCATACGGTACAATGCCATGGCGCTTACTTCGTGCCCGTTGAAGTTGCGGGTCCAGTTCAAGTTGGCCTGAAGCTCGAATGTATTGTCACTTCCCTTCGAGATGCCCGACTGGTTTATGTACTTCGTGCCTTCCTGTACCTGCCGGAGCGGGAACATGGGATTCTGCCAATCGTCGTAATCGACATCGTCTGCCGGAATGTAAAAATACGGCGTGATGGTACGGTTGTACGAAGAAGACGCCCAGTTCTTGAAGTTGACCCAAGCCTGGAGTTTCAGGTTCTTGGTTATGAAATCCAAATCCTGATTGATCTTGACAACCGTATTGACGGTGTTCTCGTTCGACTGATAATATGACGAATTCATCTGGGCATAAAGGTTGCCCACGTTCTCGTTGCCCGCGCTGAGCGCCGTGCCGAACAGGTAGTTCTCATAACCTTCCCTTGCGGGATACATGACGGGATACGCCACGGGCGAAGTCGTCCTTGCCCAGTAGAACCACGCATCCACCGTGTTGCTGCCCATGTTAGGAGACGAGTTTTGCCGAATCTGGGCGTTCATGTTCACCGACACGGTCGTGGACGGGGTCAACTTGTAGGAAATGTTGTTCTGGAACGTGTAATTGTAGATATTGATGTTGTTGTTCCACGAATAGAGTTTCTCCGGATCCAAATTCCCGTCTTCATGCTGGAAGTCAATCGACATGTAGTACTTCACCTTGTTGCCGCCGCCCGACACGTTGATATTGGCATGCTGGCGCATGCTCATATCCTTGAACAAGACCTTGTTCCAATCGACGTTGGGATAAAGGTAGGGGTTTTCTCCCGAACGGGTGCGGTCGATTTGCTCCTGGGTGAACCGGGGAGTTTCAAGCGGAGTGCGGGCATACTGTGCCTTGTTGTACAGCTCCATGAACAAGGGGCCGTCAACGTATTCCGGCACATTGTGCAAGAAGTTGAACGAGTTTTCCACCGTTACCTTTATATTGGTCTTGGTGTTGTACTCGCCGCCTTTGGTGGTGATGATCATGACGCCGTTTGCCCCGCGCGCGCCGTAAATCGCCGTCGCCGACGCATCTTTCAGCACGGAGAAGCTCTCGATGTTCTCGGGCGGAATGTAGTTGAGGTCGCCCGAACTGATCTCGACATCGTCAAGAAGAATAAGAGGCGTAGTCGCCGTCCCCGTGAAATTTGAAATGCCACGGATGTAGAACTCGGCGCCCGAGCCCGGACGGCCGGTGGTGTTGTTGGCGAATACGCCCGGCAGTTTGCCGGAGAGGGCGTTTGTCAAAGTAGAGGCGTTCACCTTCAAGGCATCGCCCTTGACGGCAGAAATCGCACCGGTCACCGATACTTTCTTCTGCACGCCCGAACCTACCACAACGACTTCTTCGATCGAGTAATCGTCGGGAGTCATCTCGACCTCGAAAGAAATCATGTTTTCAACAGGAATGTTCCGGGTTTTGTACCCGATGTAGGAAACGACAAGCACGGCATCCTTCTTTACCTCGAAAGAAAGGGAGAATTTGCCATCAATGTCGGTAGCTGTGATTGAACTTTGGTCGCCTTCGATCTGCACGGTGGCGCCAATCAAGGTCTCTTTGCTGTTAATATCACGGACGACACCCGTGATTGTCCTCTTCTCGTTGACCGAGGGTATTCCGCTTCCCGTCCCTTTTAGGGGGGGGTAAAAAACATGGTTACCATCTTCCGCACAGACCTGATTGACAGAAGCCGTCGCAGCCAAGAGAGAAAAAACGGTCATCAAATACCTTATTCTTTTCATGTGATTGATAAATTAAAATTATACATAGAATGGAAAATCTTAAAATTTGCACTTGATCGGCATTCCCATCTTGCCCGATCGAAAATCATTTTTTCTTCACGCCATAACAAAAACATACGAGAGTTCTACAGGTTAAACATCCCAATATAATCGGAAGAACTCATTTTGACCGACTATATACGGCACAAAAACAAAGGCTTCATCCCCATTTTTCCTCTTGTCTTCCCCTGCCGGCAGCGGGATTCTTCATCTCAAGCCTTGCATTTTGTTTGACAAAATTAGCAAATACATTTTACCAACTTCAACCTTAACATAGTTTAACCGAATAATTTTTCATTTGCTGCCATCCGACAAAGAAACAGGCACGAAAGGAAAGATTCCGGCACGGCCGT
>CAYRFT010000028.1:0-10057 GCA_964423585.1 uncultured Parabacteroides sp.
TTTCCGGGCGGCCCTGCCCCCTCCCCGCCTGCCGTTTTGCCCTTTTTTGTTGAATTATTGGGAAGAAACCGGTATTTTTACCCCGTTTTTCATAAATAAAAGCATCATGATCTGTTTTCCCAACGCAAAAATCAACTTAGGACTCAACATCACGCGGAAACGCCCGGACGGCTACCACGACATCGAGACGGTGTTCTATCCCATTCCCCTCAAAGACGCGCTCGAAATAACGGAAGCGCCCGCCACGACCTTTTCCCAGACGGGCATCCCGGTGGACGTCCCCGCCGAAAAGAACTTGGTCATGAAGGCGCTGCGGGCCATCAAGCGGGACCATGCGGTGCCGGAGCTGGAAATCGGGCTGCTGAAGGCGATCCCGTTTGGGGCGGGGCTGGGAGGCGGTTCGTCAGACGCGGCGTTCATGCTGAAACTGGTAAACCGCCTTGCAGGGCTGCAACTCGGCGACGGGGAACTCGAAAGGATGGCTGCGGGCATCGGGGCGGACTGTCCGTTCTTCATCCGCAACCGTCCGGTGTTCGCGACGGGCATCGGGAACGTGTTCCGGCCAATCGGGCTGTCGCTTGCGGGCTGGCACCTCTGCCTGGTCAAGCCCGGGATCGCCGTCCCCACTTCCGCCGCCTACGCGCACGTGAAGCCCTCCCTCCCGGCTATTTCCCTCCGCGAGGCAATAGGATATCCCGTCGAGGCGTGGAGGGAACGGGTGGCAAACGACTTCGAGGAAAGCGTCTTTCCCGCCTTCCCCGCCATCAAAGCCATCAAGGAGAAGCTCTATGCGGCCGGCGCGGCGTATGCGTCCATGTCGGGCTCCGGCTCTTCGGTTTTCGGCCTGTTCGCGTCGGCGACGAACCTCGCCGCGCTCTTTCCGGGCTGCTCCGTGTGGGAAATGCCGCTGGAATGAACCGCCTCCCCGCCCCGCCAAGCCCTCCTGCAAAAAACAAATTCCCGGACCAAAACCTGGAAGGCTTCAATCCGGGAACTTTTCTATAGCAAGGTCTCGGCAAAAAGGGGCTTGCTCTCACGAGGTGCCCCCTCTCAGCAGACTTAATAACAAATGCTATGGCTTGCCTCCTTTTCGTTCGGCAAGATTCCAGCATGAAAACGGATAAATGTAGAAAACAATTATTCTGTACCTTATTATTATATATCATGCCAAAGTCGTGCCAAACTTTTCCCCGCATTCCCCTCCGGCGGGGACGGATGCGTTCCCAAGCAAGCATATCCGGCAAAATTCAATGCGGGAAAGGTCTGCGGGCATCCCTGCGCCGCGCGGTTTGTGGAAATTATCGTGGGGAAGCGTGGAATATTTCCACAACATGCTTTCCCCACATCAGCGGCATTTCTCCACGGCCTGCCTGACAATGTCGGAAACGCCGCCAATCACCTCCTCTAAAAGCTTCTTCCAGTCATCTTCCGCCAGGCCGTTGCCGTCCTCTTCCAAGAGGCGCAGCATCCGGACCAAGCCGTTTGCCCCCAACAACGTCAGCAAGGGGATTAGCTTGTGGGAGAGCCTGGCCGTTTCCGTGCGGTCTCCCTCCCGGAGCGCCTTCCGAAGCAGCTCGATGCTCTTGCCGGTCTCTTCGGTGAAAGTGTTCAGTATGGAAGCCGAAGCCTCTTCGTCTTCCTCGGCAAAGGCGGTCAGCGCGGAGAAATTTATTGCCGGAACAGGCTCCGGGCCGACGGCCAACAGCCGGCCGAGCAGTTCCGTCAACTGGCCCGCCGTGAACGGCTTGTTCAAGAATCCCGTAAAGCCGGCCTCGATATAATGGCTGTGTTCATTCGCCACGCTTGCCGAAAGCGCGATGATGGGAATCTTGTCCGTCCCCCGGATTCCCGACTCGCGGATCATCTTCAACAAACGGAAACCGTCCATTCCCGGCATCTGGATGTCGGTAATGATGGCGTCAAATGCCGTATCCTTCAAAATGTCCAGCACGGCATGCGGATTCGATACCCCCGCCACTTCCACCTGGCTCCGCTTCAGCAATTCTTCGGTCAGCGCCAACTGCACGGCATCGTCGTCAACCAGCAGGCAACGCACCCTCCCGCCTGCCGAAGGGAAAGGCGCAGGAACGACCGGGGGCTCTTCCACCGCGATCAAACCAGCTTCCGACAATGGCAACGGTATGGTCAACATGAAATCGCTCCCTTGCCCCACGACGCTATGCACATTCAACGTCCCTTCCAGCAATTCCACCAGCCGGCGGGTTATCGACAAGCCAAGTCCGAAGCCTTCCGCCTTCCCGCTCCCCTGCAGGCGGATGAAATCCCCGAAAATCCGCTCCTGCTCCGCCTCCGGGATGCCCGGACCCGCGTCCGAGACCGTCACGTCCAATTCATACTGCCTGTCATTCTTCTTGACAATCGCGGCCCGCAGCGTCACCGTCCCTTCCGGCGTGAACTTGACCGCATTCGAAAGCAGGTTATTGATGACTTGCCTCAGCCGGTTGGTATCCCCCATATAGGCCAGCTCCATATAAGGGGATTTCACGTCCAACCGCAACAGCAGCCCCTTGGCTTCGGCCAACGGATTGAAGTTCGCGTATATTTCCTGAATCAACGACAAGACCGAGAACGGGACAGGATGTATTTCCATCTGCCCGGCTTCCAGCCGATGGAAATCCAGCAAATCATTTACCAAAGACAAGATGTGCCGGGACGAAGCCGTCATGTGATCCAAGTAATAACGCTGGCGTTCATCCGGATTGCGCTTCAGCAGCAAATCTATGAAACCGATAATCGAGGAAAGCGGGGCCCGGATGTCATGGCTGATCGTCAGTATCAGATTCTCCCGCCCGCGGAGTATTTCCTCGGCATATTGCTTGGCCTTCTCCAACTGCTGCCGGTAATAATGGCTCTGCGAAATGTCCCGGATGACGATTACCAAGAAGACAACCGCCATGACGATTGCCGCCATGCCGATTCCCCCGATCAACCGGGTCGTCTCTCTCAAAAGCGTCTGCTTGTGCTGCATCCTGTCAATCGATTGCTGGACGGCTTCCCCTTCTATGTCCCGCAGCATCTGATTGATACGGCTGGTCAAGACCGAATTGTTGTACCGCAAGTTATTGGCCCGCTGGAGCATCGTCCCCGCCAGTTGCTCCCGCTGGCCGGCCACCGTGTCCTGAAGGTTCCTCAATACCTGGATGATGGTATCCGACGGATTATAGACAATCCGGGCGGTGTCCGTCACCAGCTGGCGGGTCGTGTTCCTGACATAGCTGGTATCCGCTTCCACATTCGACGAGAAGGCATCGGCGAGGCGGCGGAAGAAGCCCTTTCTCTTTTTCTTGGTCACGACGACCGTGTCTTGTTCCACTTCCACGATTTCCCTGACGACAGGCTGCGATATGGTATCCGGTTTCTGTATCCGCACCACCGAATCCTGGGTTTCTATCACCTGCTGGATTTTCTCCATGTAAATCCGTCCCGCATTCCATTCGTTCAGCGTCTCCTGCAGTCTGAGGGTATTCCATCGTTTCTGCCTCAGCAAATACTTGATCGTGTCCACCTTCAGTTGCTGGACGGTGTCGGCAAGCATGAGCCGCAACGAATCCAAGTTCCTGTCCGCCTTGTTCAACGCCCGGTTGAAGAGATACAACTCGTTGTCCGACTTCCCGGCGATGTGCCCCATGGCCTCGCTTTCATACAACAAGGTAAGGGTGTTCGTCACCAAATGGGTCTTGTCGCGTATCGTCGTGTCCGGCGCGTCTTCCACGGCAAGCTGCCGGATGACCGAATAGACATATCCCACGGCGCATACGGCAACCAGCAGCAGCGACAGATAGCCCCACACCACTTTCCGTATAATATGCCTGTTCTTTTCTTCCATGCCCGGTCCTGTTTGAAACGGTTAATTCCCGCCGCCGCCCGGCATTCCCCCTTTGAAGCGGCCAAACCGCCAAGGACGTGCCGGACAGGCTGCCGGAAACAGGGTGGAAATATATAACAAATGCGCCGAACCTGCAAGAAAGGATGCGGAAATATGATCCGGCCCGCCGGATTCGCGTTTTTTTATCATTTATATATATTTCATGGAAAAATTCGCATTATTTGGTCTGAAACATGTTTTTTGCTACAAAGAAAAGTCTTTTCTTGTTCCGTTTATCCTTATTTCATAAAAGAATGGGCACATTCTTGTTTCATTTATCCATGTTTGATACAAAAATCGGCATATTTTTGTAGGATATATCTATATTTGCTACAAAAATGGGCATATTCTTGTAGCAAATATATTTTTTGCTACAAAGAAAAGTCTTTTCTTGTTTCATTTATCCTTATTTCATAAAAGAATGGGCACATGTTTGTTCCATTTATTCATGTTTGCTACAAAAATGGGCACATTCTTGTAGCAAATATCCATGTTTTATCGAAAAACCGGCCGTTTCAGCCAAGATTCCGGGCCGCACTGCCGGAAAGAAGAGGATTCCGCCCGTGGAAGCAACGGGACGGACGGAGGAAAAGGGCGCGCTTCCATCGCGAATCCATGCGCATCAATTCCCTCGATTTGTTTGACTTTTTGCTTTTTTGCGCTATTTTTGCCCGTGGAATGCCTGCGGCGGCAGGATGTTCCGCTTTTCATATTGGAGTATTAATTAGCGTTTGCTATTTATTCTGAAAACGTTCCGGAAACTTGGCCGTGGAAAGAACTATTGATAAGAATAAGCATTTGCTTCCCGCAATAGCGTGGAGGCAACTTATCTTTCAATAGTGGGTCAGGCCAAGTACCCCGGAACGTGGATAAGTTGTCGTCCACGTTTTTTTTGCGGTGCTTGGCCTCCCCGTTTTCTGCATGGATAGGATGCGCATAAAATGAGAATTTTATGCAAGACAGAAACATCCTGGTTTCATTCCTGCAGGTGTTTGGCATATTGCTTGTAGTGTTGGGGCATAGCAACCAGGGTGCCCCGAGCGATCCTTTTTTGCATACGTGGATTTACAGCTTCCACATGCCGTTGTTCATGTTTATTTCCGGCTTCCTGCTGCAATACGGCAACGAGCGGAAAGGAATCACGCTTGCCGGCACGCCGCTTTATGGCGGAAAAGGCTTTATCTGGAAAAAAACAAAGCGCCTGCTGGTCCCCTATGTGGCGATCAGCACGCTGGCATTCTTGCCCAAGGCTTCGTTGAACCGTTTTGCCATCCATCCGGTGGAGGTTTCCTTGGGCGGCTATGCCCGCCAGCTGCTCTACCCGCACGAAAACGCGATTACCCACTTTTGGTTTTTGCCAACCTTGTTCATCATTTTCCTGGCGGCCATATACGGGGCGCGCCTGTTGAAAGACTTTGACAGGCCGGCGGGGCACGTCGTGCTGCTGGCACTGTTGCTGGCATTGCATTCGTACAACCCGCTGGGAGGCGTCGGATTGCTGAACCTCGGCGGGGCGGCAAGTTTTCTGCTTTATTTCTGCCTCGGATTCTTCTGTTGCCGCTACCGCGTCGTGGAACGGATAGTTTACAGCCCGTGGCTAACGGCGTTGAGCTTCGCGCTCTCGCTGATTCTTGTCGTGACGGTAGGGACAGGCATATTGACAGCCCTCAACGGCATCGTGCTGAGCATACTGCTCGGGAGGCTGTACCTGAAGCGGCAGTGGCGTTTCCTGCATCACCTTTTCGGTGCTTCCTACGCCATCTATTTGTTCTCATGGTTCCCGCAGGCGGCCTCGCAGCAGGTCTTCCTTGGAATCACCCATGCTCCGTGGCAGGCAGGCGGCGCGCTCGCCTTTGTCAGCGGAGTTTACATCCCTTGGCTTATATACCGCTGGATAATGAAACACAAGGGAACCCGCTGGGGGAAACGGGTCGCATTCCTCACGGGGCAATAGGAGGGCGGGCATCACGGCAGCTCACAGTCCCAACTGCGCGGAAATGTCAAGCATGCGCCGGATCGGGCGGACGGCCTTCTCCCGCACGGATTCATCGACCAATATTTCGGGCTGTTCGTATTTCAGCGCGTTGTAGAGCTTCTCCATGGTATTCAAACGCATGAAGTTGCACTCGTTGCAGGCGCAAGTGCTGTCGTTGGGCGGTGCCGGGACAAATTCCTTATCCGGGCAGGCCTTGCGCATCTCGTGCAACACGCCGCTTTCGGTGGCCACGATAAATTGCTTGCCGGAAGATTTGATGACATGCTTCAGCAAACCGGCCGTCGAGCCCACGTAATCGGAGACTTCAACGATGTATCTTTTACATTCCGGGTGGCAAATGATTTCGGCCCCGGGATATTGCTTCTTCAGCTCCAGGATTTTCTCCAACGAGAACTGCTCATGCACATGGCAGGCTCCGTCCCATAGCAACATATTCCGTCCGGTGATACTGTTTATATAACCTCCCAAATTGCGGTCCGGGGCAAAGATGATCTTCTTGTCCGGCGGCAGGCTCTCTACGATCTGGCGTGCATTGGTGGAAGTGACGACTATGTCGGTCAAGGCTTTCACAGCCGCGCTCGTGTTGACATACGAAATGACGGTATGCCCCGGATGTTCCTTCACAAAGGATTCAAACTCGGCAGCCGGACAACTGTCGGCCAGCGAACAGCCGGCTTTCAAATCGGGCACCAGCACCTTTTTGTCCGGACAAAGGATCTTTGCCGTTTCGCCCATGAAATGAACCCCGCAAAGCACCAACATGCCGGCAGTTGTCTTGGCTGCCCATTGCGCCAACGCCAGACTGTCGCCTACAAAATCGGCAATATCTTGAATGTCCGCCGTCTGATAGAAATGCGACAAGATGACGGCGTTCTTTTCTTTTCTCAGTTTGTTGATTTCTTCTTTCAAATCAATCCCTGCCGGAACAGGCACATCCGTATATCCGATAGACTGTGTTTGCATATCTCTCTTATTATTGTTTATATATCTTCAAAGAATCACCAGCATATAAAACCGGCAACGCCGCACGTTATCAAAGCCATTCCCAAAAGGACATAAAAGACACGCGCTCCCTTGCGGCCAAAGCGCCTGACAAATATCTTGGCACCGTCGGTCCGGAAATACCAGTCCAGATTCAATGCCGAGGCCGTAATGGAGAATGCCCCCAACACGATAAACAAAACCAATATGAAATATTCAGAAGGCTGCATATATCCCAATCAATTTGCTTCTACCGTCCGCGAACCATCCGGATTTTCCGTGATTGTCACATCCACGGCATCGCCCGGCAACAGCTCTTCCACTTTTTCCGGCCATTCGATAAGGCAAAGCGCCCCGCTATAGAAATAATCTTCCGTGCCCAAGTCTTCAGCCTCGCTCAACTTGCCAATCCGGTAGAAATCGAAATGATAAACCAGCTCTCCTGTCGTTTCCGAGCGGTATTCGTTGATGATGGCGAAAGTCGGACTGTTAATCATGTCTTCCACGCCCAGTTCTTCACACAGGGCCTTGATGAAGGTAGTCTTTCCGGCCCCCATCTTCCCATGAAAGGCAAAAACCTTGCGACCGCCGCCCATGACATCAGCGATGAAGGCCTTTGCCGCCTCATGGATCGTATCCAAACTTGCAATCCGAATCGTTTGCATGATCTTCTTATATTGTTTCCTGCAAATATAGGCAGAAAGATAAAAAGGTACAATACTTATCCCCCGCCCGATCAAATCTTGGGGACCATGGTAATGAACGGGACCAGCATTTCTTCCATCGAGATGCCTCCATGCTGGAACGTATTCCTGTAATACGAGACATAGTAGTTATAGTTGTTGGGATAAGCAAAGAAATTTTCATTCAGGGCAAAGATGTATTTGCTGCTCAGGTTCGGAGAGGGCAAGCCGACCTTTTCCGGGTCGCCAATCTCGAAGACTTCCTTCGGATTATAATTCAGGCTCCTCCCGACCTTGTAGCGCAGATTGGTATTGGTATTCCGGTCGCCAATCACCTTGACCGGCGTGTCCACACGGATTGTCCCGTGGTCGGTCGTGACTATCACCTTATAGCCGGACCCCGCCATGCGCTTGAACAATTCCCACGTCGCGGAATGCTGGAACCACGAGCGGGTCAGGCTCCGGTAAGCCGCTTCGCTTTGGGCCAGCTCGCGTATCATTTTGCTTTCCGTCCGCACGTGGGACAGCATATCCACGAAATTCAATATCACCACGTTCAACTGGTTTTTCAGCAGCGAGGGAATCATTCCCGCCAATTTTTCCCCGTGCTGGGAATCGTTCACCTTGTTATACGAAAACGTGTATTTTTTCCGGAACCGGTCGATCTGCGTCTGGATCAACGGCGCCTCATTCAGGTTTTTGCCCTCCTCGCTCTCCTCGTCCACCCACAAATCCGGGAACATCTTCTCGATCTGGGCCGGCATCAGCCCTGAGAAGATGGCATTCCGGGCGTACTGGGTCGCCGTGGGCAGGATGCTGTAATACAAATTCTCGTCGAAGGCATAGAATTCGGCCAGCAGGTCCTTTACCACGCGCCACTGGTCCATCCTGAAGTTGTCGATCAGGACAAAGAAGACCCGTTCGCCCCCGTCGAGCAGGGGGAAGACCTTTTTCTTGAACAGATCCGGGCTCATCAGCGGGCGTTCGGAGGGATTGCCGATCCAGAACCCGTAATTACGCTTGACAAACTTGCCGAAGGCGTTGTTGGCCTCCTTTTTCTGCATCAGCAGCATGTCTTTCATCGCCGCCTGGCCGTTCTCCAGCTCCAGCTCCCAATAGACGAGCTTCTTATATACCTCCACCCAGTCGGCGGGGGTCAGCGAATCGTCGATTTGCATGCCAATCCGGGCAAATTCCTGCTGGTAGCTCTCGGTGGTCGTCTGGGAGATGATGACGTTCTTGTGGACGTTCTTCTTGATCGACAACAGCAGTTGGTTCGGGTTCACGGGTTTTATCAGATAGTCCGCAATCTTGTTGCCGATGGCCTGGTTCATGATGCTCTCCTCCTCGCTTTTCGTCACCATCACGACCGGGGTGCCCGGGGTCATCTCCTTGATCTGCGAGAGCGTTTCGAGGCCGGTCAGACCCGGCATGTTCTCGTCGAGGAATATGATGTCGAAGCTCTGGTCCCGGCAGCAGTCGATGGCGTCCTGCCCGCTGATCACCGGAACCACCTCGTAGCCTTTTTCCTGCAGGAACATCATGTAGGGTTTCAGCAGATCCACCTCGTCGTCGGCCCATAAAATCCTTTCTTTCTTCATCGCGATATGTATTTGGGGTTTTTCAAGTCAGCAATGCCGTTTCCCGTCAATAAGAGACCGACACGTCGAAGCCCTTTTCCCGCGCGCGGAGGGCGATGGCGTCCAGCTCCTCTTCCGATACCTTGTACAACGTCTTCAACGGGGTTTCCCGGTCAACCGTATAGATCATCACCCGCGCGGGGCGTATTTTCCCCAGCGCGTCCAGCCAGCCGTCTATCTCCCCGTCGCTTGTGTTGCCGATTTCCTCCCCGTCTTTCTCGCCGCGCAGGAACATGGTCTGGATGACGAGCCTCCCGTCGAAGCGGCAGAGGTTTTCCAGCAGGCGGGCGAAGCAGAAGCCCGGCTTGTTGGGGTTGTTTATCTGGCGGATGCGCCCGTCGAGGACGGAATCGAGCTTCATGATGTTGTCGTCCACCCGCCGCAGGGCCTCGAAGACCTCCTCGCGGTCGAGCAGGGTGGAATTGGAAAGGACGGCAATCCTCGCCGACGGGCACAGGCGGTCGCGCAGGGCGATGGTGTCGTCTATGATTCCGGGGAAATCCGGGTGGAGCGTCGGCTCGCCGTTCCCGGCAAAGGTAATCACGTCGGGCGCGGGCTCTCCCGCCTCCCGTCCCGCCGCCAGCCTCTCCTCCAGCCGCCCGCGCACCTCTTCCCGCCCCGGCAAGGGCGTGCGCGTCCGGTGGTCCGCGTTATAGCCGCACTCGCAGTAGATGCAATCGAAGGTGCACAGCTTCCCGTCGGCGGGAAACAGGTTCACGCCCAGCGACACGCCCAACCGGCGGCTGTGAACCGGCCCGTACACGATTTTGTCAAATAATATCGTCGCCATTGCCCGTATCCTCCTTTTGTTGTAAACTTTTCGGGCAAAAATAAGGAAAAACGCACAATCGGCAAAAGGCTTTCCGCCCCG
>CAYRFT010000029.1:0-6276 GCA_964423585.1 uncultured Parabacteroides sp.
AAGCACCTCTCCCGGGAAAAATGCCCTGCCAACCGGGACGAAAGGTTTTTCTCCGGTTCCCCACTACAAACGGAAGCGGTAAAGCCGCGCCATCGTCTTTTGGTATTCATGCTGCAACTGCAGGTAATTCTGCATGCCCTGATAGAAAGTCGCCACGTTGACGAAATACTCGACCATCGAAATCTGCCCGGCCTGAACCGCCTTGTTCAGCAACGCGACATTATCCTGCCGCAACGCCGCCGCGTATTCGTCTGCCGAGGCCTTCAGCACTCCCGCCTGCACCCATGCCTGGCGCAAGGCCGCCGTCTCGGTGTCCGCAAAGCCCTGCGCTTTGGTTTCGGCATAAAAACGCTCCGCCTTGGCCTGCTTCACCTTTCCGCGGTTGGAGAAAAGGGGAATGGAGATGCCCACCATCAGGCCGTCGTAACGGTTGCCCCCGCTCGACGGTTCCATGCGGTAGCCCACGGTGAGGCCGGGCAGCCACTGCTGCCTGCTGACCGCCACCGAACGCGAGGCCACCGCCTGCTCGCTTTGCAACGCCTGCATTTCGGGCAGCGAAGCCAGGGCCTCCGCGCGGAAAGCCTCGAAATCGGACGGATATTCCCACGCCAGCCGGTAAGCCGTATCGGCAAAAGCCACCGGGATGCCCCCGTTCAAGGCCGCCAGTTCTTCCAGCTTCGCCTGCCGTGCCGCCTCGTTCTGCCGCGCCTCGTTGCGTGCGTTCAGCAATTCCAGTCCGATCTTGTTCGTCTCAATCACGTTGGCCTCCCCCTTTTCCAGCAGCGAGGCATAATAACGGCTCAAGGCCTCGGCATTGGCCAGGCGTTCGTCGAGCAAGGCCTGCAAGCGGTTCAGGTAGATCAGGTCGAGGCAAGCCATTTGCGCCTGCGAGAGGATCTGCTGGCGCAAAACGGCATACCGCGCGTCGAACGAGCGGAAGCGCGATTCGTTCAGCTTGCCGCGCCGGGCGTATAGCGTCGGGAAGTCGAACGACTGGCTGGCGATGAGCTCGCCCGTGAAGCCCATGCCTTCCCTGTTCCCCCACAGGTGCGAATAGGTCACTTCGGGGTCCGGCAAATTGTTCTCCGTCCGCGCCTGCCACTTGAAGGCCTCTGTCTGCGAAGCCCCCGCCTTCAGGTCCTTGTTGTTCCGCTCTATCAAACGGAGCAGCTCGTCCATCGTCTCCGGCCGGCAGGTTTCCTGCGGGAAAGCCGCCGAGAAGCCGAGACACAAAGCGATTGACAATATATGTTTCCTTAGCATTTCTGTTCCTCCTTTTTATTCATAAGCAAATAAGTGATTGGAATGACAAACCCGTTGAGGAAGGTGGAAGAGAGCAATCCTCCTAAGATGACCGTCGCCATCGGGCTTTGTATTTCGTTCCCCGGCAGGTCGCCGTTCACGGCCAGCGGAATCAAGGCCAGCGCCGAGCTCAAAGCCGTCATCAGAATCGGGTTCAGGCGGTCCAAAGAACCTTGCACGACGGCTTGCCGCAACGCCATCCCTTCACGCCTCAACTGCTTATAATGGCTGATCAGCAGCATGCCGTTGCGCGTGGCAATCCCGAAGAGGGAAATGAACCCGATAATCGCCGGAATGCTGACCTCGCCCGAAGTCAGGCGCAAGATAAACACGCCCCCTATCAACGCCAGCGGCAAATTGAGCATCACCGCCCCGCTCTCGCGGACATCCTTGAACTCATGGTATAACAACAGGAAAATCACGAGCAACGACATCGACGAGGCAAGCAGCAAGGTGCGGCTGGCCGCCTGTTCGCTCTCAAACTGCCCGCCGTATTCGACATGATAGCCTTCCGGAAGGACGACCTTCCCGTTCACCGCCCGCCGGATGTCGTTGGCCACGCCCCGCAAGTCGCGCCCCGATACATTGGCGCTGACCACAATCTTCCGGCAGACATTCTCGCGGTTGATCGTGTTCGGCCCGGCAGCCGAGCGGATCTCTGCCACATAGCTCAACGGGACTTTGGTCCCGTTGGCATCGATCATCAGGTCGCGGATGTCGTCCATGGTCGCCCGGCTCTCGTCGGATGCCTTGACCGTCAAGTCAAAGGCCTTTCCGTCATCATAAACCTGGCCGACTACTTCCCCGCCCAGCATGACATCGACATATTCCTGGAATTCCGGCAACGGAATGCCGAGCTTCGCCAGGATTTCACGTTTCGGCGTAATCGTCAACTGCGGGCGTTCGACCTGTTGTTCCACTTTCAGGTCCACAAGCCCTTCAATGCCCTTCACCGCCTCCTTGATCTGGTTTCCGATGCGGAACATCCGGTTCAAGTCCGTACCGAACAGCTTGATGGCGATATTCGCTTCCGTGCCCGACAGCATCGCATCGATACGATGGGATATCGGCTGTCCGATCTCAACATTCACCCCCGAAATGGCCGATAACCTCTGGCGGACATCATTCGCCACTTCTGCCCTCGGGCGTCCCTTCAATTCAAACGGGGCTTCAATCTCGCTGACGTTGACCCCCAAGGCATGTTCGTCCAATTCGGCTCGCCCGGTCTTGCGCGCCACGGTCCGGATTTCCGGGACTTGCAGCAGCAATTCTTCGGCCCGGTGCCCGATCTTGTCCGATTCTTCCAACGAAATGCCGGGCAAGGAACTGACATTGATCGTAAACGATCCTTCATTGAACGGCGGCAAGAAACTTCGTCCCAAAGTAAAGAACAATCCCAAGGCCGCCACAAAGACTACCACCGTCGAACCCAGCACGGCCCGTTTATGGCGAATGGAGAAAAGCAAAGCCTGCCCGTACACGCCGCGCAGCTTTCTCGCCACCCAGGCATCCCGGGCCGGCCTCTCCCCTTTCCTGTCCAACAAACAACTGCATAAAACCGGAGTCAATGTCAAGGCTACCACCGTCGAAGCGAACAAGGCCACCATGAAAGCGATTCCCAGTGGGACCAGCATGCGCCCTTCCATCCCCGTCAGGAAGAACAGCGGCACAAAGCTGGCAACGATAATCAAGGTCGAATTCAATATCGGCATGCGTACCTCCCTCGAAGCATCGAAGACAACTTCCCTTGCCGGCCGCCGTTGTCCTGCGGGCAGCAGCCGGTTTTGCCGCAACCGCCTATAAACATTCTCCACATCCACAATCGCGTCATCCACCAACGAGCCGATGGCGATGGCCATGCCACCCAGACTCATCGTGTTGATGGTCAGCCCGAGATAATGCAAAGCCAGGACGGAAACCAAAAGAGACAGCGGCAAAGCCACCAACGAGATGATCGTCGTCCGGACATTCATCAAGAAGAGGAAGAGCACTATGACCACAAAGAAACTGCCTTCAAACAAACTCTCCTTTACATTGTTGATCGAGCTGTCGATGAAACGGCTCTGGCGGAAAATATCCGTAGAGACATGCACATCCTCCGGCAAGTTCTTCTGCAAATCAGCCATCACGGCATCCAGCTTCTCCGTCAGTTCGAGGGTGCTGGTATTCGGTTGTTTGGTGACAGTCACCAAGACGGCCGGTTTAGCCCGTTCGGAAGCCAAGCCCAACTTCGGCTGCTTGCCGCCGATTTTTACTGTCGAAATATCTTCCAAGAGAACCGGCGCATTGTCCGGTGTCATGGCGACAACGCCTTTGGCCAGCTCTTCGGCTCTCTTCGTGGTCAAGACACCGCGAATGATATACTCATTGGAATATTCATACAAGACACCGCCGTTGGCATTCCGGTTCATCCGGCGGCAAACCGACAACACCTGGCCCAGCCCGATTCCATAATGTTTCATCCGGGCCGGGTCCAATAAGATCTGGTATTCTTTGACATCACCCCCGATGACAGCCACCTGCGCCACGCCCCCGGTCGAAAGGAGCCGCGGACGAACCGTCCAATCGGCGATGGTCCGCACATCCAGCAACGAAGTCGTATCCGAAGTCAACCCGATAATCATCATCTCTCCCAAGATGGAAGACTGCGGCCCCATGGTCGGGCGGCCCGCATTCTGAGGAAGGTCGTCCGCTACAACGGCCAACTTCTCCGATACAATCTGACGAGCCAGATAAATATCCGTCCCCCAATCAAATTCCACCCAGACCACCGAAAAGCCCGTCGTCGAAGAAGAACGAACCCGGCGCACATGCGTCGCTCCGTTGACGGCCGTCTCCACCGGGAATGTAACCAGGCGTTCCACCTCTTCCGGTGCCATGCCGTTCGCTTCCGTCATGACAACCACCGTAGGGGCTGTCAGATCCGGAAAGACATCCACATCCGTATGATAAGCCGTATAAGTCCCGCCTGCCAGCAACAGCACGGCACACGCCAGGACGACGAGCCGGTTGTGCAACGAATAATATATGATTTTATCCAACATGCCCGCACCGATTAATGATTATGGTTGTGAGCCGGAATGGCATTCGATGCCGATGCCAATTTTATCTGGTAAGCCCCTTTCGTGACCACCCGGTCGCCGGCCTTCAACCCGGAAAGCACCTGGACACGCTCCCCGTCGTCGGCACCCAAGGAGACTTCCTGCTTCCTGTAGCATTCTTCATCCGACCGGACGTAAACGAAGAACAGTCCTTGTTCCTCTACCAAGGCACCATGCGGGACACTCAGCACGGCTTCCATCGGACTGCCCAGCAAATAGACTTCCACCAATGAACCCGGTATCGCCGTTCCTTTGTTGTCAAACTCAAACAAGACAGGGATATAAAAAGAATTGCCGTCAGAAGATTTGCCATACGAAAGGAAACGCCCGTTCAGCTCGTCCAATTTATAGACCCGGTCGTCATACGGCGTCTTAAAACAAGCCGAGCGCATCATGGGGATACGCGCATAATACTTTTCCGACACGTCGGCCCGCAATACCAACCGGTCATTCTGCGAAATCGTCGCCAAGGGCTGTCCGACGGAAACATAATCGCCTTCCTTTACCAGAATATTCTTCAAGAAACCGCTCATCGTCGCCGTGACGGCTACACCGCCGGACGAATGCCTGCCCTCCACGGCCCCGTATGCCGCCTTTGCGTCCTCATACGCCAAGCGGGCCTGTTCGAAGTCCTTTTCCGAAACGATTTTATCCGCCACCAGCCCTTCCATCCGTTCATATTCTTTCCGGGCCGCCTCGTAAGCGTTCTTCAAGCGCAAGGCCACATCCCCGTCCGGCAGCGTCCGGGAAGCCAACGACAGGATGGTCTGCCCCTTTTGCACCGCCGTCCCATCCGTCAAACGGGTCGCGCCCAACGCCACCACGCCCGGCACCGTAGCCACGACTACCGATTCCGAGCCTTGCGCCGCCAGGATTTGCCCGCTTGTCTTCAATACTTCCGAAAAGGCGGCCGGAGCCATTTCTTCGGTCTGCAAACCGACAGCCTCGGCATCGGCCTTCTTGAATATGACCTCGTCGGCAGCAAGAATTTCTCCGGTTTTTTCGTGATACGACAGGTCCGGATGCCTGTCTTTTGCCCGGCAACCGGCCAACAGGCAGGCAGTCGCCACGCATACCCAATATATTTTCTTCATTTGGTCTCTGATTTTATTTATATGTACTCCTCAATATGGCCCGGCGTTCCCGCAGGCGGTTGCCGGGCATCGCATCTTCCCCGTTTCCGGGGAAAGGCACTTTCCCGAAACAAGGCCATCCGGCAGGTTCCAGCAAGAGAGATTTGCCGGCGCGTCTGCCCGTGGCATCACGCAATCCGGGGAGGGGCACGGAGTCCTGCGGCCCGTGGGATCCACGAAGCATGCAGCGTCTCCCGATAGGCGGCGCACCCTTGCCCGGAGAGCGAGCTGGGGCGATCCGAACCGTGCCGGAGGGGAAAACAAACAAAGGAGAATGCAAGGAGCAGCCCGAGGTGCATGTCCCCGCCAGCCATATCCTTTTCGACAGCCGGTTTCAAAGCCTGATTGTGCGTGCAATCCGCCGCATGGCCGTCATCTCCGCCGGAAGAATGCCCGTGCGCATCCGAGGCAGCTCCGTGCCACAGCCATTCATAACAGGGAGAACCGTCCGCGTGGTGATGATGGGGAACGATTACCGACAGCATGGCCACGAAGCTCGCCGCCAGCGCCAAAACATAATATGTCCGCTCTTTCATCCTCATCGTTTTTACATATAATCCACGCATGGTGGTTGGCAAAGATACGATAATTGCCAATATTCCTGCAAGAGGAATTCCAGGAAAATGCCGCCTGGCGAGGCTCTTTTTTGCGTTATCGGGATGTTTTTTGCCAATGGACGGAAACGGTTGTTGACGGGATGTCCTTTGTTAAAAAATCCTCTGTCAGTCGGACTGACAGGC
>CAYRFT010000029.1:6376-9958 GCA_964423585.1 uncultured Parabacteroides sp.
CAAAGCCAGCTTGATGACTTCCTGAATGTCGGCGACATAATGGAACGTGACACCCTTCAGGTATTCCGGCTTGATTTCATCAATGTCGCGCCGGTTCTCCTTGCACAGGATAATCTCGCTGATGCCGGCGCGTTTGGCGGCCAGTATCTTCTCGCGGATGCCACCCACCGGAAGGACCTTGCCGCGCAAAGTGATTTCGCCCGTCATGGCCAGGCCGCCCTTCACCTTCCGTTGCGTGAAAGCCGAGACCAGCGATGTCACCATCGTAATGCCCGCGCTCGGTCCGTCTTTGGGGATAGCACCTTCCGGCACATGGATATGGACATTCAAATTGCCGAACAAGTCTTCCGCAATGCCGAACAGGGGAGCATGGGCGTGGATGTATTCCAATGCCAGCATGGCCGATTCCTTCATGACATCGCCCAGGTTGCCGGTCAATGTCAGCTTGCCGCCTTTGCCCTTGCTCAAACTGGTCTCGACAAACAAAATCTCGCCGCCGACGGCAGTCCACGCCAGGCCCGTCACCACGCCGGCATAGTCGTTGCCCTGATATTTGTCGCGCGTATATTCGGCCGCCCCCAGGTAGCCGTGCAAGTCCTCCGGGTTGATCTGCGCGGGCAGCTCCTCCTCCGACGCTTTCCTATAGGCCAGCTTGCGCATCAGCTTGGCAATCTTCTTGTCCAGTTCACGGACACCGCTCTCTCGCGTATAGGATTCGATGAGCGCCTGAATCGTCTTCTTCGGCAACTTCACTTCCTTCCTGTCCAATCCGTGGATTTCGGCCTCTTTCGGTATCAGGTGCTTCGAGGCTATCTCGACCTTTTCCTCCTGTATGTACCCGCTCACTTCGATCAGCTCCATGCGGTCCAACAGCGGCTGGGAAATCGTATTCAGGTTATTCGCCGTCGCGATGAACAACACACGGCTCAAGTCGTAGTCAATGTCGAGGTAATTGTCGTGGAACGTGCTGTTCTGCTCCGGGTCCAGCACCTCCAGCAAGGCCGCCGCCGGATCGCCCTTAAAGTCGTTCGCCACCTTGTCTATCTCGTCCAGGATGAACACCGGATTCGATGTCCCCGCTTTTTGTATATTCTTCAAGATCCGCCCGCACATGGCGCCGATGTAGGTCCGGCGGTGCCCTCTGATTTCGGCCTCGTCATTCAAGCCCCCCAACGACACCCGCACATACTTCCTGCCCAGCGCCTCCGCGATGGAACGGCCCAACGAAGTCTTCCCCACTCCCGGCGGGCCATACAGGCAGAGTATCGGCGACTTCATGTCTTTCTTCAGCTTCAACACGGCCAGATGCTCGACGATGCGTTCCTTCACCTTTTCCAGCCCGTAATGATCCCGGTCCAACACCCGGCGGGCATGGGCCAAGTTGAAATTATCCGTCGAATACGTTTCCCACGGCAAATCGACGATGGTCTGCAGATACTGCATCTGCACCGAATAATCGGGCGACTGCGGGTAGAGGCGCTGCAGCTTGTGAAGCTCCTTGTCGAAGATCCCGGCAACCGCTTCCGGCCACTTCTTGCCTGCGGCCTTCTCTTTCAGTTCCTGCACGTCCCGCTCGTTCGTATTGCCTCCCAGTTCCTCCTGGATCGTCTTGATCTGTTGCTGCAGGAAATATTCCTTCTGCTGCTTGTCGATGTCCTCCTGCGTCTTCATCTGGATGGAAGCCTTCAACTCTATCATCTGGAACTCCCGGTTCAGGAAAGTGAGCAGCTTATAGCCCCGTTCCTTCAAATCATCCATCATCAACAGCATCTGCTTGTTGGCCGTATCCCCCAGCAGGCTGGTGCTTGCATAGTTAATCAAATAGAGCGCGTTGTTGTTGTTCTTGATCGCATGGGTCATCTCCCGCTGCCCGATTTCGCGAGTGGCCATCAGAATCTTGATCATCATTTCTTTTATATTCGACAGCATGGCCTTGAACTCCCTGTCGGGCTTGGCCGGCGCATGCTCGTCCAATAAGGCGATCCGCCCCTTCAGATAAGGCTCTTCCTGGGTCAGTTCCTTCAGCTCAAAACGTTTCTTCCCCTGCAAAAGGACGGTGGTCATGCCATCCGGCATCTCCATCACCCGGAGCACGTCGGCAATGACACCCACCGTATATAAATCATCCAGTTTCGGGTCTTCCACAGACATGTCCCGCTGGCAAACCACGCCCACCATCGACTTCAAATCGCCCCTGCTGTTTATCAGGTTCATCGATTTGGTCCGGCCTATAATGACGGGCATGACCACACCGGGAAACAAGACCATGTTGCGCAAAGGCAAAATGGGGACTTCGTTTTCCAGCTTGTCGATCCCTTCCGCGAAACCCTCGTTCTCGTCACAGTCTGCCAGGATGGGTATCACGATATCCATCGACTCGTCTGCCATGAACGAAGGGGCGGAGAATATATTCTTCTTACTCTTCATACGTCCTATTAAGCGGTTGGTTGCATAATTTCCATACAATAAACATGCCAAAGGTACGAAAAATGGCAGAATCTCTTTAATTTTGGGCGTTGGTAATCCGAAAGGGCAAAGATGTCGAATCCTTATTTCCGGTTCAAGCAATTCACGGTCTGGCACGACAAGTGCGCCATGAAAGTCGGCACCGACGGTGTCCTGCTGGGGGCGTGGTGCGATGTGGAAAACAAGGCGCGCATACTCGACGCGGGCTGCGGGACGGGGCTGGTCGGACTGATGCTTGCCCAACGCTGCCGGGCGGAAATCGACGCCGTTGACATCGACGAGGCCGCTTGCATCCAGGCACGCGAAAATGCCGACCGCTCGCCCTTCGGCGGCCGCTTCCACGTTTTCCACCGCCCTTTTGCCTGTTTCGTCAACGAATCCGCCGGGACCCGCCAATATGACTGCATCGTTTCCAACCCTCCCTATTTCACCAATTCGCTCGAATGCCCCGACAAACAGCGCAACCGGGCACGGCACGGCACGCTCACGCTGGAAGGGCTGATTGGCGGCGGCAGGCGATTGCTGGCCCCGAAAGGGAAACTCTGCCTGATCCTGCCTTTCGACCAGCGGGAACGGCTTGCAGCCATTATAGGCAAGGAGTCCCTTTTCCTGCAAAAAGAAACGGCCGTCCTGCCCACTCCCGCCTCGCGCCCCAAACGACTGCTGGTGGAAATCTCGGACACGCCGGTCGCAAACGTCCTGTCGGATACCCTGACAATCGAGAAGGAACGGCATGTTTATTCGGATGCCTTCACGGCCTTGGTCAAAGATTATTACTTGGCCGTCCCCTGACTTTCCTCACAAGCTCCTTTTCCCGACCGAGACAAGCACCTTTCCTCCAGCCGTGAGATCCGGCATTCAAAAAGCTGACCATAAGAAAGAAAAAGCGTATTCTCCAGCTCATCCTGAAAACCCGTATGCACCGATTATGAATTTTTAAGACTTATTATCGAGTTAATCTTTATTAAAATCGGGGGGGGTAATTTGGGATCACTAATTTTGCGGGACAAAACTCCCGAGGCAGGCAGATGAAGGGTCCTGCTGCCTGTCCGAGGGCGCAAAAGAACAGACAGGATCCGCTTTAAAATTTTTCTTTTATGTTAGCGAAATTGTATC
>CAYRFT010000030.1:0-9732 GCA_964423585.1 uncultured Parabacteroides sp.
AAGACCGCCGCCGCCTCCGAGAACTTTTCGGCCGATTCGGTCGTGAGGAACCGGCACGTCCCGCCTTTCGTCAGCTTCCGGTCCATCTCCGGGTGCCGCCGCAGATAATCCGCCAGGCTGGCGGCCACGTATTCGCCTTGCGGGAGCAACGTCACCCCGGCCGGGACATACCGGCGGATTTTGCCCATCAGGAGCGGGTAGTGGGTGCATCCCAGTATCAGGGTGTCAATCAGGGGGTCTTTCCGGAACAGCTCATCCAGGTATTTGCGGACGAAGTAATCGGCCCCGGGCGAGTCGATCTCGTTGTTCTCGACCAAAGGCACCCACATCGGGCAGGCCTCCGAAGAGAGCCGGATATGCGGGAACATCTTGGCTATTTCCATCTGGTACGACCCGGAGGCGATGGTCCCTGCCGTCCCGACCACGCCCACGTGCTTGCTCCGGCTGAGCCGGTCCATCAGCTCCACCGTCGGACGGATGACGCCCAGCACCCGCCGCGTCTCATCCCAGGCCGGCAAATCCCGCTGCTGGATCGTCCGCAAGGCCTTGGCGGAAGCCGTGTTGCAGGCCAGAATGACCAGTTGGCAGCCTTCGGCAAACAGGCGCATGACGGCCTGCCGCGTGAAGCGGTAAACGGTGTCGAACGACCGGGGACCATACGGCGCGCGGGCATTGTCGCCCAGATACACGTAGTCGTGCTCCGGCATCCGTTCCCGGATCTTGTCGAACACCGTCAGTCCCCCGTATCCCGAATCGAAGATGCCGATCGGGCCGGGCAATGATGAATACAAGGCTCCCATGGCGAAAAAAAGAGGGCGTACCTCAAGAAAGTACAACCCTCTTCCACCTATTATTAACCACTAATAACTTATTGCAATCCCAATTTGGTCTTCACCATCGCTGTCGCATCGACCGCGTTCGGTCCCGTGTAAAGCAATACTTGCGGGTCGATGACGTATGTATAGCCTTGTTCCGTTCCTACCGCCTTGATGGCATCCGAAATCTTCTGTTGGATGGGGGCGATCAAGTCCTGCTGTTGTTTGTTTACATCCTGCTGGGCAACCTGGACGAAGTTGTCTATGCGCTGCTGCATGTCCTGGATTTCCTGCATCCTCCTTACTTTGATGTTCTCGGTCAAAGAATCCTGCTGGGCCACGAAGTCAGAGTATTTCTTCTGGTACTCGCCTTGCATTGTCTCCAATTCTTTCTTGTACTTGGCGTTCAGTTCGTCCAGCTTCTTCTGCATGTCCGCCACTTCCGGCATGGCCATGAACACCTCCTGGGTGTTGACAAAGGCAATCTTGACTTCTTGGGCACTAACGGCTCCTGCAAAAGGCAGGACCATCAACAATAAAACGATAAGTTTCTTCATTTCTCTTGATTATAAAGTTTGTTATTAATATTTATCGCGATAACGAGCCGTGACAAGGCGCGACAAAGGTACGCATTTATTTTGAATAACCTAACTTTACGAGCACTTCATTGCTGATATCGATCTTCGGCGATGCAAAAATGATGCTCATGGCCGAAGCGCGGTCGATTACCAGTTGGTAGCCTTTGTCTTCCGATATTTCTTTCACGGCATTGTAGATTTCATCCTGGATCGGTTTCATCAGGCTTTCCCGCTTCTTGTACAATTCGCCGTCCGCGCCGAAATATTTCCGCTTCAGGTCCTGCGCTTCCTGCTCTTTCTTCACGATTTCCTCTTCCCGCTTGGTCTTCATCTCGGCGGAAAGGAACACCAGGTCGCTCTGGTAGGTCTTGTACATGTTCTGCGCTTCCTGCTGCAAAGCATCCACTTCGTTCTGCCACTTCTTGGAGACCTGGCTTAACTGTTCGTTGGTCATCTCATACGCCGGAATGTTCTTGAGAATATATTCCATGTCGATCAGGGCAAACTTCTGCGCATCGGCCACCGCACTTGCTGCAACCAGCAAACAACTTATCAAAAAAAACCTTTTCATACTTCTTTTGCTTTTATATTACTACACTAAACTATGGACTACAATCAATAGCCGGGGACTTGAACGCCCGGCCGTATTCTTAATTCATTCATCAGACTATTTCGATTCAACATGATATTGGCAGCTTAAAATTCCTGGCCGATGATGAAGTGGAAGTTGCTTCCGCTGCGCTCGCCGTTCGAACCATAATTCGGCGTATCGAAACCATACGCCCAGTCAATGCCCATCATTCCGATCATCGGCAAGAAAATACGGACACCCACACCCGCAGAACGCTTCAAGTCAAACGGGTTGTAGTCGCCCAAGTCCGTCCAGGCGTTGCCGGCTTCCACAAATGCCAATCCGTAAATGGTCGATGAGGGTTCCAAAATGAACGGGTAACGCAATTCCATCGACATGCGGGTGTAGGCATATCCATACGAACTGTATCCGCCATTGCCCGCAATGCTGCCGTTCTCATAACCGCGCAAGCCGATTGTCTCGTTTGCATACGTGCCTGTATAGCCTGTCATGCCGTCGCCTCCCATGTAGAAGGTTTCGAAGGGAGAACGTTTATGCCTGTTGTAAGTTCCCAAGAAACCAAATTCAGCGCGTGTCATCAAGACAGGGGTACGTTTCACGGACATAGGTGCCAATGGAGAATATACCTTCGCATTGAATTTCCACTTATGGTATTCAATCAACTTGAACTTTTCCGGATCCTGGTTGCTCATGGACGCATAATCTTTGTTGTCGAACAACGAGAACGGAGGGGTTGCTGTCACTGAGAACGTGAACTGCGAACCGCGGCGCGTATATAACGGGTTGTCGATGGAGTTGCGCTGCAACAACAATTCCAGATTGATATTATGGCAAGTCCCGTTATTGATCAAGAAATAATCCCAGTCATGCAATATATACACCTGATAGTTCAAGGTCGCCATGAGCTGGAAGAAGTCGTCCGGCCAGTTCAAACGCTTGCCGTAACCGACTGCCAGCCCGAACATCATGACGGACTTGTCGGGGTTTATTGCCAATTCATAGCTTCCCGGATAGTTATAATTATTGTAATAGCTGCCATAATATCCGCCATAATAAGGATAACCTCCGTAATAATACGGATTATACCCGCTATATATATTGCTCAAATAAGAATCGCTGACATCCGTTTGCTTTGAGAAGTAAGCACTGACAGAAAGCGTGTTCGGGCGTTTGCCTCCAAACCAGGGATCCAAGAACGAAATACTGTACGCCTGATAATAACGCCCGTTAGTCTGTGCGCTTAATGTCAATGTCTGACCTTCGCCTTGCGGAATGATACCCCTGTAGGATTTCGGATTCAAGAAATTCTTCATGGAGAAGTTGGTAAACTTCAAGCTCAACTTGCCGATTACGCCCGTTTGTCCCCAACCGGCCGAGAATTCAATCTGGTCATTGGCCTTAGACACCAAATTATATTCGATATCCACCGTCCCGTTTTCCGCATCCGGGATAGGACGCGGGTTCATGTTTTCAGGGTCGAAGTGCCCCGTTTGAGCGATTTCACGGACAGAACGCATCAAGTCCTCACGGCTGAACAACTTGCCCGGCTTTGTACGCAATTCACGGCGCACGATATCTTCATACAACCGGTCATTCCCGTTGATGATTACGCGGTTAATCGTAGCCTGCGGGCCTTCCTGGATACGGATTTCCAAAGCGATGGAATCATTTTCCACTTCAACTTCCACCGGATCCGCCCGAAAGAACAAGTAACCGTCGTTAAAGTAAACATTTGAAACCGCATCTTCATCCATGCTCAAGCGGTCTTCCAACTTCTTCTGGTTATAAACTTCACCGGGTTTCATGCCTAATACCGCCATCAAATCGTCTGTCGAATATTTCGTATTACCGACAAAACGGATATCTTTCAGATAATATTTTTCGCCTTCATCTATCTTCAGGAAAATATCGACCTTCTTTTCATTGAAATTCACAATGCTGTCTTTCAAAAGGGCGGCATCCCGATATCCGTATTCATTATATTTGGATATCAGATTGTTTTTATCGTTTTCGTATTCCTCCGTAGTAAATTTCTTCGTGCTGAACATCTCCCGGAAACTCGTCTTCCAGTCATTGAAAAGACTGAATTTTTCATTCGTCTTCTTCATGGCTTTCTTCAGTTGGCGAGCTGTCAGCGCATTATTCCCCTCAAAATAGATACGATGAATCTTGGTCTTTTCATTCTTGTCAATATAAATATCCAAGAATACTTCACCTTCATGGGCTGTATCATCGTTTTGCTGGATATTTACATCTACATTCTTAAAGCCTTTTCCATCAAAGAACTTCTTGATCAAGATCTTGGCACGATCCAAGACATTCGGTGTAATCTGGAATCCTTTTTTCAAGCCAAGTTTAGCCTCCAGATCTTCCCGTTCACCTTTCTTGATGCCGTGGTAGTTGACTTCCGAGATGCGCGGGCGTTGCTTTAATTGATATTCCAGCCAAATGGAATCGCCTTCAATCTTGTTGGTCAGAATTTTCACATCCGAAAACAATCCATGTTTCCAGAACGCTTTGACGGCTGCTGTCACCTCATCTCCCGGCACAGAAATCTCATCACCTACTGATAATCCGGAAAATCCGATTAACACAAAATCGTCATAATTCTTTACCCCCGTTACCTTAATGTCCGCAATCTTATATTTCTTCGGCGTTAACGAGTAAGAAATCACCGGCAAGTCTGCCGGTTTCTCAACCTTCGCAGTATCACTTCCGTTCTCCTGGGCAAACGCGCCGGAGGCCACCCACAAGAAAAGGAAAAACAGCACTATCTTTTTGTACATATTATCAGCTATTGTTTATAAATTAATTTGCTCGCTTGTTTTACCAAAGCGTCGTTCGCGCTGCTGGTAATACAATATCGCATCAAACAACTCTTCTTTTCTAAAATCAGGCCAATAAATATTCGTAAAGTAAAACTCGGCATAAGACAATTGCCATAATAAGAAATTACTTAAACGCTGTTCACCGCCTGTACGAATCAATAAGTCCGGATCCGGGATATTCCGGGTTGCCAAATGTTCGGATACCGTACTTTCCGTTATCTCCGATATATCTAATTCCCCGTCTTTTACTTTACCGGCTATCTGCCGGACAGCTTCCGCTATCTCCCAACGGGAAGAGTAGCTTAAAGCCAACACAATGGTCGTTCCTGTATTAACCGATGTCTCCTCAATGCATTCCTGCAATGTATTGCGGGCTTCTTCAGGCAAGCGGCTCAAATCACCTATCGCATCCAGCCGGACATTATTTTTCATCAAGTCGGGCGTCTCGCGTTTGATGGCAGTCACCATCAGTGTCATCAAAGCATCTATCTCTTCTGTTGGCCGGTTCCAGTTTTCTGTAGAGAACGTGTACATCGTGAGGTATTTTATGCCTAAACAGGATGCCGCTTCAACAACTTTGCGAACCGAAACGACACCTTCCTGATGTCCCTCATAACGCTCAAGGCCACGAGCTTTCGCCCATCGCCCATTCCCGTCCATAATAATTGCCACATGCTGCGGCAAGTGATTTTTGTCAATCTTTTCTTCTAACGACATTCTTCCAGAATCTTAATATACACCGTTGCTAAATCGGTTATTGCAAGGCTGACAACGCAGACCAAAATCCCACGTGACTGAAAACATCAGCAATGAATACCAGTCTTTATTCTTGAATGCATTGCCGGCCACCCCGTATGGATTATCCAAAAATCCGTTATTGCCGTCCGTCACGTCAAACGAATCTCCGAACAATTTGCGGAAGGAAAACTCACAGCCCAAGTTCAAACGGTTAATGACCTTGTACTTTACTCCGATTCCTAATGGGATATTCAAACTTGCAAACGTCTCATTTCCCGGAGCAACCGTTACACCCACGCCGGTAAATATATAAGGAGAGAACCGTTTCGTGTTCAGATAGGCGAACTTGTCGCTATACGGAAGGAAATTAAATTCCATTTGCCCGCCCAGCTCGAAGAAATTCCGCTCAAAAGAGGCTGTTGCCCCATTCGGGAAAACATTCTCCATGCCATCCGTGCTTCCTGATGCCCGTCCCCATAATAAGTCTGTCTTTACAGCCCAACGGAAATTAGGGGTATAACGAAAGACCACACCCACGGAAGGATTCAATCCCTTAAAGAACGCATTCTTGTTTAAATCGCCCATATAGTAGGAACCTCCTGCCATACCGCCGATTTCATATTTATATTCTTGCGCATTGCCGACCCAACAACCGCCCAACAAAAATACCAAATAAAAGACACGCCGAAAAAGAAATGTATTCATAAAAACATGTTGCATAAACCTATTTCTTTTCTAACGCTGAATCTTTTTATAAATTATGCGAACGGCCCGTTATTTGCCGTCCTCGAATCCGAGACGATTTATGCGGCCTCGCCAGATGTCGTTCAGGTCCGGCCCCTCGACAGTAGGCTTGCCTCCAAAAATCATCAGGTAATTATCTTTGTCAACCAACATCGAAGCGAAACCTCTCGCCTGGTAAGAATCCGGCAATACGACCAGGGAGTCGATATAATTCCACGTTATCCCGTAGTCGGATGAACGGTAAATGTCTTTCTGGGCTTTGCCCGATTCATCGATGCCGCCTGTCAAATAGAACATATTGTCGTAATAAGCCATCATCGGGCCTTGGCGTTTCGTGAAGTAATTGCCCTGGGAATTGGTCTGTTCAGCCCAATCCAAGGCATCCATTGTCGCCCATGAGGCATTTTGGAGCTGGCCGTCGGACGACTTTCCTCCGACAATCATCGCACGGCTTGTGTACATTAAATAGTAGGAAGCGGAAGAGAAGCCTTCTATTGGGAAATGAGGAGGCACCGCATGCCCTTTCTCCCATTGTCCATCGGCATCCATGGCGGCGAACACGAGCCCGTTCTCTTCTTCCACGATCGCGGCCAGCACCGCCGGCTGATTTACGCCTTCCTCAATATGCCCTAACAGGGCCTTTACTTTAGGAGCCCCTTCCACGAGTTGCCAACTGGCGGCATCTGCGGATGAATAAAGGGAGCCGTCTTCCGCTGCCACATAATACAGGCTATCGTGCAGGGTAATCTGGGAAAACAGGACCTCTTTGCCGGGAAGCCCTGCCAACGGGATCTCTTCCCAGCTCCTGGCATCCGATTGCTTCGACCGGTATAGCTGATAAGCCGCATCGGCAGATGGTTGCGCATACATGTAATAATAGCCGGCACTGTCATCGTTGAAAGGAATGACCTTCTGGTTGACGAACCCGTCCGGCAGCATGTCCGTCGCATATTGCTGCCAGACCATCGAATCAGGAACGACCTGGTGGATGTTGATGTGGGCCATATAGACCCGCTTGGTCATTCCGTCATACGAGGAGGTGATGAATCTCACCGGTTGGGAGAAGTCCAGCGAATCCTCCGCGTTCCAGTCGATGGTATCGCCCGTCGCTTCCTGGATGACTTCTATTTTCGCCACATACGAACCATATTCCACCGTGCAGATTACTTTCTCGATCTTCGTGCCGAAAGGCATGGAATCCAAGTTCATGATGCGTTCGTTTATTTGGTCGATCGTAAACTTCACGCCCGAAAGCCCCGGCACGGAATCCGACTTCAACGAGAACCCCGTGATTTGGCAATTCTTATCAACTTCAGTATAATACTCATTATCCGAATCATCCAAACAGGAAGTCATCATGACGGCCAAGCAACCTGTCATCAATAAGAATATCTTACTTTTCATCAAAAACATAGTTTGTTCATATAAAGGCACAAAAGTAGAAACAATTTTTTCTTTCCGCCTATAAAGCGATAATATTTATAATATTTTAGGTTCCGTTATTCCCGGTGATGCGTGTATATCCTGAAAATATGCCCGCCGAAAAAGTCAAGGCGCGGCCGGCCGGGTATGGATGCGGGGGCTTTCACGCCCGACCCCAGCGCACGGGGAGATTGCTCGACGATGGCGCGGTCCCAGAGGCCGGAATCCAGGAACTGCTGCAACGTGACGCGCCCGCCTTCCACCACCAGCGAGTCCAACCGGCGTTCATGCAGGCATTGGAGGATCTGTTCCACGACGGGCTTCCGGAAATCCAGCGGGACGTACTCGGTCTGCCCCGTTTGCCCTTTTTCTCCCTCCGTGAACACGATTGTCGGTCCTGTGCCGTCCATCAGATGGAAGGAAGCCGGAATTTTCCGTTGCCGGTCTATCACCATGCGGACAGGGGATTTGCCGCTCCACCGGCGGACCGTCAGCGACGGGTTGTCCAGCAACGCCGTGTTCGTCCCCACGAGGATGGCGGCCGATTCGGCCCGGAGCTTGTGCACCCGGGCGGCCGTCACGGCATTGGAGAGGAGGGCGGGGGGAGTGCCGGGCGAGGTCCGCCGGGCATCCAGGAAGCCGTCGGCGCTCTCTGCCCATTTTAGGGTCACAAACGGGCGTTTCTCCGTCTGGAAGGTCATGAAAGCCTCGTTCAGGGCGCGGCATTCTTTTTCCAGGACGCCCGCCACCACCTCGACGCCCGCCTCCCTCAACAGGCGGATGCCCCTTCCCGCCACTTCCGGGAAGGGGTCCGCGCACCCGACAATGACGCGGGGTATCCCTTTCCGGATGATCAGTTCCGCGCAAGGAGGCGTTTTCCCGTAGTGGGAACAGGGCTCCAGGCTGACATAAAGGGTGGAGTCGCGCAGGACGGCCTCGTCGCGGACCGAAGCAATCGCGTTCACCTCCGCGTGGGCTTCCCCCCAACGCCGGTGGTAGCCCTCGCCCGCGATGAGGCCGTTGTGGACGACGACCGCGCCCACCATCGGGTTGGGGGACGTGTGTCCTGCCCCGTGGCGGGCCAGTTCCAGGCAGCGGTTCATGAATCTTTCTTCTACGTGCATGATGAATCTTCCTTGTTGCTTGTTGTTTATGGCAAAGGTAAGGTTTTTGCCCCTTGCGCCTCCTCCGCGGCGGAAGAAATTTGCGAGGCCGCCCTTTGCGCCCCGGCAAATAACCGGTGGGCTGCCGCGAGGGGGATGCCCCGGCACGTTGCGCGGCGGGGAGCGGGAGGGAAAAAGAAAAGGAATGAAGCGTGCGCCCCATTCCTTTCCAGCTCTCTCCTTTATTGCTTTTTGCCTTTCAGCAAATCCCGTATCTCCGTGAGCAACTGGATGTCTGCCGGCGGTTCGGCGGGGGCGGCGGGCTCTTCTTCTTTCTTCTTGCTCAGGGCGTTGATGCCCTTCACCAGCATGAAGATGGAGAAAGCGATGATGATGAAGTCGAAAGTCACCTGCAGGAAGTTCCCGTAGTTGATGGAGACGGCCGGCGAGACGATGTTTTCCCCGTCCATCACGGCCTGCTTCAGCGTGATTTTCAGTTCGGTGAAGTTTACGCCCCCGACCAGCAGCCCGATGGCCGGCATGATGATGTCACCGACGACGGATGACACGATTTTCCCGAAAGCGCCGCCGATAACGACACCTACCGCCATGTCGATCACGTTGCCGCGCATGGCGAATTGCTTGAACTCTTGTAAAATCTTCTTCATGATTTATTCTTTTATTGGTTGTTACATGCTTTCCTCGTCGTTGCATCCGTTTTGCCCGGGACGGGCAAGGAACACGGCCTGCTTTCCACAATATTTGGGTTTGTGACTCGGGTGGGATTCAAACCCACGACCTTCAGAACCGGAATCTGACGCTCTATTCAGCTAAGCTACCGAGCCAAAGACAGCGCAAAAGTATATAGAATAATTGGAGAAAACAAATTATCCGGGCATATTTTCCGGAAAT
>CAYRFT010000031.1:0-9711 GCA_964423585.1 uncultured Parabacteroides sp.
AGTAGCGCATCCGGGAATCGAACCCGGGTTTCAGCCGTGAGAGGGCCGCGTCCTGGGCCACTAGACGAATGCGCCGTCAAATGTCGTCAAGACGGCGCAAAAGTAAAGATTTATTTTAATCCGGCAAATAGTTTTGCAGAAAAATTATTTCTCTTACCTTTGCACGTCATCAGACAAGATACATAACGTGATAATCAACAGAAAAACATCACTAATACCGGTTTAATAAACGACTAATATTATGGCAGAACAAAAAGAAAAACTTTTCTCTGAATTCGAACCCGTCTCGACCGAGGCATGGGTTGCGAAAATCACGGCCGACCTGAAAGGCGTCCCGTTTGAGAAAAAGCTTGTTTGGAAAACAGGTGAAGGCTTCAACGCCAACCCGTTCTATCGTCTGGAAGACTTGGAAGGCCTGAAAACGGCAACGGCCCTTCCGGGGGAATTCCCATACGTGCGTGGTACCAAAAAAGACAATGACTGGAAAGTGCGCCAGGACATCGAAGTAACCTGCTTCAAGGCGGCGAACGAGAAGGCACTCGACATTCTGGAAAAAGGTGTCACCTCGTTGGGCTTCGCCATCAAGGGCGATGAAGTGAACGCCGAAAACATCGCCACTTTGCTCGACGGCATCTGTCCGGCTTGCGTGGAACTGAACTTCAAGACTTGCAACTGCAAAGCGGCCAAGCTGATTGAAATTCTGGCGGCTTATTATGCCTCCAAAGGCGTGGATGCGGAGAAGTGCGAAGGATCTGTCGGCTACGACCCGTTCAGGAAACCGCTCGTCAAAGGCCGCAGGAATGAAAACTGGGAGGAAGAAGCCAAGGCCGTATTGGAAGCCGCCAAAGCCCTCCCGAAATACAAGGTCCTGGCCGTTGACGCATTCGAGCTGAACAACGCGGGCGCTTATATCGCCCAGGAATTAGGTTTCGCACTGGCCTGGGGCAATGAGTTGCTGGCGAAGCTGACCGATGCGGGCTGCAACGTGGATGAAACGGCCAAGAGGATCAAATTCAATTTCGGCATCAGTTCCAACTACTTCATGGAAATCGCCAAATTCCGCGCGGCCCGCTGGCTATGGGCTGAAATCGTCGCCGCTTACAAGCCGGCTTGCGAATGCGCCTGCAAGATGGCGGTCCACGCCCAGACTTCAAAATGGAACATGACGATATACGACGCGCATGTGAACCTGCTGCGTTCACAGACGGAAGCCATGTCGGCTGCCATCGCAGGTGTCGATTCCATCACCGTCCGCCCGTTCGACGAAGCATACGAAACCCCGGATGACTTCGCGGAACGCATCGCCCGCAACCAGCAATTATTGTTGAAAGAAGAATCCCACTTCGACAAGGTGGTTGACCCGGCCGCCGGTTCTTATACGGTAGAAGCATTTACCAGCTCAATCGCCGAGGTCGCCTGGAAGCTGTTCCTGGAAACAGAAGACAATGGCGGTTTCGGCGCACAGGCCAACGACGGAAAAATCCAGGCTGCCGTCAACGCATCCAACGAAGCCCGCCACAAAGCCGTGGCGACCCGCCGGGAAACGTTGCTGGGTACGAACCAGTTCCCGAACTTCACGGAAACCGCCGCCGGAAAGATCAAGAAAGAAGAAGGGGCTTGCTGCTGCCGGGACAAGGAAGGACAAGGCTGCGGCGAACCGGAAATTGCAGTGCTGAACTTTGCCCACGGCGGTTCCGAGTTTGAAGCCTTGCGCCTGGCCACGGAAAAGAGCGGGAAGACCCCGAAAGCATTCATGCTGACCATCGGCAACCTGGCCATGCGTCTGGCTCGTTCCCAGTTCTCCTGCAACTTCTTTGCCTGTGCAGGTTACAAGGTGATTGACAACTTGGGATTTGATACCGTCGAAGCCGGAGTGGAAACCGCCGTCAAAGCAGGTGCCGACATCGTCGTCTTGTGTTCAAGCGATGACGAATATGCCGAATTGGCTCCGGCCGCATTCAAGGCATTGGACGGGCGTGCCCGGTTCGTGGTGGCAGGTGCTCCCGCATGCATGGAAGACCTGAAGGCCCAGGGTATCGATCAGTTTATTCATGTAAAGAGCAACGTATTGGAGACATTGCAGGCTTTCAATACTAAGTTAGGTATTTAAACATCCAAAAGACAATGAGACCAAATTTTAAAGACATAGATATCAAGAATGCCGGCTTCGCTGCCGCGAATGCAGTTGAATGGGCAAAGGCCAATGGCATTGAAGCCAATTGGAAGACACCGGAACACATCAATGTGAAGCCGGTTTATACAAAAGAAGACTTGGAAGGCATGGAACACCTGAACTTCGTATCCGGCATTCCTCCTTACCTGCGCGGCCCGTACAGTGCCATGTATCCGTTGCGTCCTTGGACTATCCGTCAGTATGCAGGGTTCTCCACGGCTGAAGAATCGAATGCATTCTACCGCCGCAACCTGGCTTCCGGGCAAAAAGGCCTGTCCGTGGCATTCGACTTGGCTACTCACCGGGGATATGATGCCGACAACGAACGTGTGGTGGGCGATGTGGGCAAGGCCGGTGTTTCCATCTGCTCCATCGAGAACATGAAGGTTTTGTTCGATGGCATTCCCTTGAACAAGATGTCCGTTTCCATGACAATGAACGGAGCCGTCCTTCCGGTAATGGCATTCTACATCAATGCCGGTCTGGAGCAGGGTGCCAAGCTGGAAGAAATGGCCGGTACCATCCAGAACGACATCCTGAAAGAATTCATGGTGCGCAACACATATATCTATCCGCCTGAATTCTCCATGCGCATCATCGCCGACATCTTCGAATATACGTCGCAGAAGATGCCGAAGTTCAACTCTATCTCCATCTCCGGTTACCACATGCAGGAAGCGGGGGCAACCGCCGACATCGAAATGGCATATACGCTGTGCGACGGCTTGGAATACCTTCGCGCCGGTGTAAATGCAGGCATCGACATTGATGCTTTCGCTCCCCGTTTGTCATTCTTCTGGGGAATCGGAGTGAATCACTTCATGGAAATCGCCAAGATGCGCGCAGCCCGCATGTTATGGGCCAAGATCGTGAAGAGCTTCGGTGCCAAGAACCCGAAATCATTGGCTTTGCGTACACACTGCCAGACTTCAGGCTGGTCACTGACAGAACAGGATCCGTTCAACAACGTAGGCCGCACCTGCATCGAAGCGATGGCAGCCGCGCTCGGCCACACTCAATCCTTGCATACCAATGCCTTGGACGAGGCCATCGCTTTGCCGACAGACTTTTCTGCCCGTATCGCCCGCAACACGCAAATCTACATCCAAGAAGAGACGAAAATCTGCAAGCAGATTGACCCGTGGGGCGGTTCTTACTATGTAGAATCCTTGACGAACGAACTGGTTCACAAGGGTTGGGCCTTGATCCAGGAAATCGAAAGCATGGGAGGCATGGCAAAAGCCATTGAGACCGGCCTGCCGAAGATGCGTATCGAAGAGGCAGCAGCCCGTACCCAGGCCCGTATCGACTCCGGCCTTCAGACGATTGTGGGTGTCAACAAATACCGCCTGCCGAAAGAAGACCCGATCGATATCTTGGAAATAGACAACACGGCCGTCCGCAACGAACAGATCGAACTGCTGAAGAAACTGCGTGCCAACCGTGACGAAGCAGCCGTGCAGAAGGCTTTGGCCGACATCACCGAATGCGTAAGGACGAAGAAAGGCAACCTGCTGGATTTGGCTGTAAAAGCCGCCGGCCTGCGTGCCTCTTTGGGTGAAATCTCCGACGCTTGCGAAGCTGTCGTGGGGCGTTATAAAGCAATTATCAGAACTATTTCAGGCGTGTACTCCTCAGAAACCAAGAAAGACGCGGACTTTGAAAGGGCTTGCCGGTTGACAGCCGAGTTCGCCAAGAATGAAGGTCGCCAGCCACGTATCATGATCGCCAAAATGGGTCAGGACGGGCACGACCGCGGTGCAAAAGTAGTGGCAACAGGTTATGCCGACTGCGGCTTCGACGTGGACATGGGACCGCTGTTCCAGACTCCGGCTGAAGCCGCCCGCCAGGCCGTTGAAAACGACGTTCACGTAATGGGCGTTTCATCCTTGGCCGCCGGGCACAAGACGTTAGTCCCGCAGGTAATCGAAGAACTGAAGAGGTTGGGCCGTCCGGACATAATCGTCATCGCAGGCGGTGTCATTCCGGCACAGGATTACGATTTCTTGTACAGAGCCGGTGTGGCGGCAATCTTCGGACCGGGCACTTCCGTTACCAAGGCAGCCTGCCAGATCATGAATATCCTGTTGGGCGAATGACAAACGCCGGGAAGAGGAAAACCCTCTTCCGGCGGCTATAGACATCAGTTATTAACGTTGAAAGGACAAGTCCTGTTTCTTGCAAATATTCGCAAAGAAACAGGACTTGTCTTTTCCCTTTGACAGTGTGTCAAGAAGACCTTTCACTCGTGAGGGTTCTTCTTCAACACGGCGATGCTCTCTTTCAGGGCGGCGATCTTCGTTTCCGCATCGGCTTGTTTCTTCCGCTCCGTTTCTATCACCCGGACCGGGGCTTTGCCGACGAACTTCTCGTTGCCGAGTTTCTTCATCACGCTCCGCAAGAACCCTTCCTGGTATTCCAGGTCGGCTTCCAGTTTCTTCAGTTCCTCCTCCACATCAATCAAGCTGCCCAATGGCACGGCATATTCAGTCGTTCCCACCATGAAGGCGGCAGCCCCGTCGGACTTGTTGACTATCGTCGCAATCGCAGAAAGGTTGCACAGTTTGGTGATGGCAGGGGCAAATGCGGCCACCGGGTTTTCACCGACGACCTCCAATCTTAATGCCTCTTTCTGGGCGATGTTCTTCTGCAAACGGATGGTGCGGATACCGCCAATCACCTCTTTGACGACTTCGAACCCGGCAATAATCTTCTCATCATAGTTTCCGGCGACCTCCAACGTCTGCACCATGATGCTTTCACCGGCCTTGCGTTCGTAAATGTGCTGCCACAGTTCTTCCGTGATAAAAGGCATGAACGGATGAAGCAACTGCAACAACGTGTCGAAGAAGCCCAATGTCTTTTCGTATGTCGTCTTGTCGATAGGCTGTCCGTAAGCCGGCTTGACCAATTCCAAGTACCAGCCGGAGAATTCATCCCAGAACAACTTGTAAACCGCCATCAACGCTTCGCTCAAGCGGAATTTGCCGAACAGGTCGCTTACCTCGTCGGCGGTCTTAGACAGCACGGCATCAAACCACGAAACGGCAGGTTTCGCATATTCCGGCTGTCCGATTTCAGCCACGTTCCAACCTTTCACCAGGCGGAAGGCATTCCAAATCTTGTTGTTGAAGTTGCGTCCCTGCTCGCACAAGGCATCATCGAACAAGATGTCATTCCCTGCCGGTGCCGACAACATCATGCCCATGCGCACGCCATCCGCCCCATACTTGTCTATCAGTTCCAGCGGATCCGGTGAATTGCCCAGCGACTTGGACATCTTGCGGCCGATCTTGTCACGCACGATGCCGGTGAAATAGACATTCCTGAAAGGCATGTCGCCCATATATTCATAACCGGCCATGATCATGCGCGCCACCCAGAAGAAAATGATATCCGGCCCGGTCACCAAGTCGGAAGTCGGATAATAATACTTGATCTCTTCATTCCCCGGACGGTTGATACCTCCAAACAAAGAGACCGGCCACAACCAGGAGGAGAACCAGGTATCCAGGCAATCCTCATCCTGGTGCAGGTCTTCCCGCTCCAACGAAGCATTGCCGGTCTTCTCCCGTGCCAGCTTCAGGGCTTCTTCGGGTGTCTCGGCAACCACGTAACCGCCTCCGGGCAAGAAGTAGGCCGGAATCCGGTGCCCCCACCACAACTGGCGGCTGATGCACCAGTCTTTGATGTTCTCCAACCAGTTGCGATAGGTGTTCTTATACTTGGGAGGATAGAATTTCAGTTCATCGTTCATAACCGGGGGCAAGGCCATATCGGCAAAGTGCCGCATCTTCAAGAACCATTGCATGGAGAGCTTCGGTTCGATGGCGACATGGGTACGCTCGGAGAATCCCACTTTATTGGTATAGGCTTCGACCTTCTCCAATAAGCCGGCCGCGCCCAAGTCTTTCTCTATCTGCCCGCGGACATCGAAACGATCCATGCCCACATACATGCCGGCAGCTTCACTCAGGGTCCCGTCATCGTTGAAGATATCGATGCTCGGCAAATTATATTTCTCGCCCAGCATATAGTCGTTCACATCATGTGCCGGTGTCACCTTCAGGCATCCCGTACCGAATTCTATATCCACATAATCGTCTTCGATGACCGGAATCTCCCGGTTCACCAACGGGACGATCACCCTCTTCCCTTTCAGCCAATGATTCTTCGGGTCGCCCGGGTTGATACACATGGCCGTATCCCCCATGATCGTTTCCGGACGAGTCGTCGCCACCACGGCATAACGGCGGCCTTGCGCATCCCGGTGAACCACTTCGCCTTCACCTCCGGTTTCGCCTCCGCCGTCGTCATTTGCCACGTAATAACGCAGGTAATACAATTTGCTATGCTCTTCCTTGTAGATGACTTCCTCGTCGCTCAAGGCGGTCAAGGCCTTCGGATCCCAATTGACCATCCGGACACCCCGATAAATCAATCCCTTGTTGTACAAGTCCACAAAGACCTTGATGACACTCTTGCTTCGTTCCTCATCCATGGTAAACGCCGTGCGGTCCCAATCGCAGGAAGCACCCAGCTTGCGCAACTGCTTCAAGATAATGCCACCGTGTTCTTCCGTCCACGCCCAGGCATGCTTTAAGAATTCTTCTCGAGTCAGGTCCGTCTTCTTGATGCCTTGCAGGGCCAGCTTGTTCACCACCTTGGCTTCGGTAGCGATGGAGGCATGGTCCGTCCCCGGGACCCAGCAGGCATTCTTTCCCGTCATGCGGGCACGGCGTACCAGGATATCCTGAATGGTATTGTTGAGCATGTGGCCCATGTGGAGCACGCCCGTCACATTGGGGGGCGGAATAACGACGGTATAAGGTTCGCGGCCATCGGGCTTAGAACTGAAGAGTTTGTTGTCCAGCCAATATTGGTACCATTTTCCCTCCACTTCGGCGGGGTTATACTTACTTGCTAATTCCATTGTCTTTTATCTTGTTTATTTTCATTCATACTCATTCAAGAGGGCAATATCCGCATGCAGAAGGCCGTCCCTCCGCCTCACTGAATCTCCCATTCATACAACCCGGAGGCGTTCTTTTCCGGCAAGACGACCTCCAGTTTGAGGGCGGAAGTCTTGACAGGGGCAAAACGGACCGTGTCCGGGTTGCCTTTGGAGACGGGATAAGCGTCGGCATCCGGAACGTCTTTCCATTCGCCGGCTTCGTCCTTGTAGCTGATTTTCCAGGAACGGGGCAGACGGCAACCGCCCCAGGGCGCGTCGTCATACCAATAAACCGTCGAACCGGAGACTTCCGTCTTTTCCGGGAATTCATAAACGATCCATTCGGTCGTTCCTTCTTTCGGCCACCAATGATAATACGGGATTGTACGGTCGTTTTCATCGGCGGGGACCAGCCCGTCGGAAATGGAAGCCAGGGACTTGGCCGGAAGGGAAGCGGAAACACGGCTCTTCGATGCCAGCGTCGGGACGGAGGCCGGACGTGTCGCCCGCACCTCGGAAGGCAGCCAGACAGCCATGTTGCCGGGCCCGCGGTGCGCCCAGGCATAATACGGGATCAACGTCAGTTGCCGGTCTTTGGCGAGCAGCCTCCCTTGCCCGTCGTATTCCAGGGTCTGCGCGGATGCCTTGATCTGGTCCAAGCCATACAGCAGGTCCGGTCTCTCCACCACTTCAAACTGCGGATGCCGGTTCATCAGCAGGCTTAAGACATTGAAGTCGTTGTCCGGCCATTCCGCGCAATAGACAACCGGCCCGCGTTCTACGGCGACACGGCCGCGGTCGGCCTCCACTTTGGCGTTAGCCTTTACGGTACGGACCTCCATGTCCAACAGGAGTTCCACCCGGTCGCCTTTCTTCCACTGGCGTTCGATGGTAAAATATCCCCGCTCCAAAGCGGAAGAGGCTTCTTCCCCGTTCACCTTGACCGAATACCCCGGACGCTTCCCGTCGGAATACGTGTAAAGGTCGCTTGGAACGACTTGGTTCCGGACCCAGCCCGGGATGCGGATCTTCAGCGCGAACGTGCCGGCGGCATTCTTGTCTATCGTAAGCGCGACATGCCCGTCCCACGGATAACGGGTCTCCTGGCGGAGGGCCACTTTCTTCCCTCCCACCTGCAATTCGGCCTCGTTGCCCATAAACAGGTTCACATACACATCGCGGTCTTTCACGGCATACACGTATCCCGGCAGCGAGGGGATGAAACGGCAGATGTTGGACGGACAGCATGCGCAGCCGAACCACGGCTGCCGCTGATGCTGGCCCATCGATTCCAGCGGGTTGGGATAGAAGAATCCGCCGCCGTCGAGCGAGACGCCCGAAATCAGGCCGTTGTACAGGGTGCGCTCCAGCACGTCGTAGTATTTGGCATCGCCGTGCAGCAGGAACAGCCGGTAATTGACATAGACGTTCCCGATGGCCGCGCAGGTCTCGCAGTAGGCCGACATGTTGGGCAATTCGTAATTCTCGCCGAAGGCTTCTCCCTGGTTGGTCGCGCCGATGCCCCCGGTGATGTACAGTTTCTTCGCGACGATGTTGTCCCAGATCCGGTCGATGGCATGCACATACGAAGTGTCGCCCGTCAAGGCGGCCACATCGGCCATGCCGGCATACATGTAGGTCGCCCTGACGGCATGCCCCACGGCTTCGTCCTGCTCGACGACCGGCTTGTGCGCCTGGCTGTACTCGTCTTTCCGGGAAGTTTTCCCCCGTTTGTCCAGGAAGAATTTGGCCTGGTCCAGGTATTTCCGGTCCCCTGTCGTCAGGTACAGCTTCGCCAATGCCATTTCGGCTATCTGATGCCCCGGGACGCGCACCACCTGGCCCTCGCCGTCGCCTATTTCCCGGCACACGCAATCGGCATAGCGGATGGCGATGTCCAAAAATTTCCGGCTGCCGGTAGCCTGGTAATGGGCGATGGCTCCTTCCACCATGTGCCCCAAATTATAAAACTCGTGGCTCAGTTCCTCCACCTTTTCCCATCGCCGGCTGCCCGCCCACTCATGCGGATGCTTCGGGTTCATGGTGCGGGCCGTATAAAGGTAGCCGTCGGGCTCCTGGGCCGCCGCCACGATGTCCAGCACGCTGTCCATGTAATGCGCCAGCCGCTTGTCGGGGTATGTCTGCAACAAATAGCTGGCCCCTTCGATCGTCTTGTACACGTCGGTATCGTCAAACGAAAAGCCGGTCACCCTCGTGGTATCGCTCGGATGCGCCGCCAGCTCGAAGTTGCGGTAGCGGCCCGTCTCCTCGCACTTGGCGAATGCCAACGGGATGGTCACTTCGCGGCTGGCCTTCAGCCGTTGCCCCCAGAAGGAATCAGAAACTTTCACGGAAGTAAAGGGTACCGGGTCGATCGGGTACCCGCTTGCAGGCTTGTCTTTCCGGGCAAACGAAGGAATCGCTGCCAGGCATCCCGCCAACAAAAAAACGACGAATCTTTTCATGGATTTCATATTTTTTCGGAATTAATAAATGTCATATCAACACGCATCGGCAAAAATAACAAGGTTTCGGCATAATTGCAATATCCTTGCGCGAATTTGCACTTCCGAAAAAATTCCAG
>CAYRFT010000032.1:0-9647 GCA_964423585.1 uncultured Parabacteroides sp.
ATTACGGGATAATGTTTAACCTGTCCAACTTTTTGAGGTCACTTCAAGTTTTGACACAGCCTTTTTTATCATCCTTACTCCATTTCATAATCAGAACTTGGAAATTTTCTCTACCCGGCGCTGATGACGCCCTCCTTCAAAAGGAGTACTGAAAAAAGCTTCCAGGACTTTCAACGCCTCTTCCTCCGAGATAAAACGTCCCGGCATGACCAACACATTCGCATCATTATGCGCACGAGCCAAAGAAGCCAGTTCTTCTTTCCAACAAAGGGCAGCACGGATACCTTTATGCTTATTCAATGTCATAGCGATACCATTGCCCGATCCGCAAATGGCAATGCCGGGATAAACTTCACCCTCTTCTACGGCCTTGGCCAAAGGATGGGCAAAATCCGCATAGTCGCAACTTTCGGCAGAATTTGTCCCATAATCCTTAAACGGCCATCCTTTCTCGGTCAAGTTCTTTTTTACAAATTCCTTCAAAGGAAACCCGGCATGATCACAACATAATCCGATTGTTTTCATAAGATTCTTATTCTCTCAACAATTCTTTTACCTGCTTGTATATATTCTGATCTGTAAAACCGAATTTCTCGTCCAGTATTTTATAAGGAGCTGAATAACCAAAAGAATTCATACCCCATACCCGGCCGTTGGAACCGACCAAACTTTCCATACTTGCCGGTAAGCCGGCGGTCAATGCAAAGTTCTTGCCATCCGGTTGGATGACAGAATGCTGGTAATCTTTGGCCTGGCTACGGAATAATCCTTCAGAAGGAATGGAAACTATACGGACTTTTACGCCATCAGCACGCAATAAAGCTGCACCATCCACCAATGTTGAGACTTCAGAACCGGAAGCAATCAATGTCACATCCGGATTAGCATCCTCATTTAGAATATAAGCACCCTTTTCTGCTTTCAAAGCATCCTGATATCGGTCGCCTTGAGATGGAAGATCCGTGATATTCTGTCGCGACAAAATCAAAGCAGTAGGTGTAGATGTATTTTCCAACGCCATTTTCCATGCAACAGTCGTTTCCGCACTATCAGCCGGACGAAGTACTAACATGGAATTATTTCCTTTATGATTCTTCAATTTCTCCATCAGACGTACTTGGGCTTCTTGCTCCACAGGCTGATGGGTCGGCCCGTCTTCGCCAACACGGAATGCATCATGTGTCCAGATAAACTTAACCGGCTGTTCCATCAAGGCCGCCATCCGTAAAGCCGGCTTCATATAATCAGAAAAAACAAAGAAGGTGCCGCAAGCAGGAATGACACCACCGTGCAATGACATGCCAATGCAGATACAAGCCATGGTCAATTCCGCGACTCCCGCTTGGAAAAAGGCTCCGCTAAAGTCACCTTTAACAAACGCATGTGTTTTCTTCAAGAAACCATCTGTCTTATCTGAATTAGACAAATCCGCAGAAGCACAAACCATATTTTCTACCGAAGATGCCAATACGCCCAATACAGTAGCCGAAGCTGCACGGGTAGCTTGATTTGCCTTCTGTTGAATTCCAGCCCAGTCTATTTCAGGTATTCTACCAGCAAACCAGTCATCCATTTTCGCTGCCAAATCGGGATGAGCTTCCGCCCAAACTTTCTTTTCAGCCTTCTTCTCTTCCATTAAAGCATTAAGCTCTGCCTCTCGCTTCGCATACAATGCTGCTACTTCCGGGAATATAACAAACGGATTCTTCGGATCACCGCCTAAATTCTTAATAGTCTCCTCAATAGAAGCACCCGCTGCTGATAAAGGTTGTCCATGCGTTGAAACTTTATTTTCATAACTGCCAAGGTCTGCCCCTAAGGCACCTTTCCCCATAACAGTCGTACCAATAATCAAAGTAGGTCTTTCTTTTTCAGCTTTTGCATCTTTCAATGCTTGACGAATAGCATCTGCATCATTGCCATTTATCGAGATAACTTTCCACCCCCATGCCTCATACTTTAAAGCGACATTTTCATTATCCACTTCTTCGACTCTTGTAGAGAGCTGGACATTATTGGAATCATAGAACATAATCAAATTGTCCAAACCTAATGTGCCAGCCACACGTCCCGCGCCTTGGGAAATCTCTTCTTGAATACCTCCATCCGAAATATAAGCATAAATCGTCTGATTCATTACTTCTTTTCCCAAACGAGCTTGCAAGAACTTCGCTGCAATAGCTGCTCCTACCGCATAAGTATGACCCTGTCCTAATGGTCCGGATGTATTTTCAATGCCTCGCTCAACATCTACTTCCGGATGTCCAGATGTCACTGCACCCCACTGACGGAAATTCTTCAATTCGTCCATTGAAAACTTTCCTGCTAAAGCCAGTACTGAATATAACATTGGAGACATGTGACCCGGATCCAAAAAGAAACGATCACGACTTTCCCATTTTGGATTTTTCGGATCATACACTAAAAACTCAGAAAACAATACGTTTACAAAGTCTGCGCCACCCATCGCACCGCCCGGATGACCTGATTTGGCTTTTTCAACCATTGATGCAGCCAGAATTCGTATGTTATCGGCTGCTCTATTCAATAATTTAATGTCGTTCATATCACTATTTGTTAATTAATTTGTAAATTTAAAGATAATCATTAGAAAGAAAAGAATAGTTTTGAGACGAATATGCCATTTTTTATGGAATAAATATGGCAGAATCACAAAGAAAAACAAACTCCTTTGTTCAACAAATCATCATACTTCTCTTTATTGAAAGTATAATAGAAAGCACCTCGCTTCGATGAACTTTTGTCTTTTTCCTCCAGCTTCTCCAATATATTCATAGAATTAATTTTCTTGCGGAAATTTCTCTTATCTATAGGAGCTTGATAAATAGCTTCATAAAGAGTCTTCAAATGTAAAAAAGTGAATTTTTCTGGGAGCAAATTAAATCCTATTGGATGAGTCGCAGCTTTACGTTGCAAAATGGCAATCGAATCTTTTATCATTTGCCCGTGATCAAAAATCAGTTCCGGCAATTCTGTTATCTTGACCCAAACAGCATCATGGGCTTTCAGCATATTTGCATCTATATTAGCCATATTGACTAATGCATAATAAGCAACAGAGATAACCCGCTCTCCTATATCACGGGTTATCTCGCCATAAACTCCTACTTGCTCCATAAATAGATTGTCAACTCCAGAACAATTTGTCAGGACTCTATTTGCTGCCTGTGACACACTTTCCCCTTCACGAACAAATCCGCCCAATAAAGACCACGAACCTTTCAAAGGTTCGAATGAACGTTTATACAACAGGACATGCAACTCTCGGTTATCGAATCCAAACAAGATGCAATCAACTGCTACAAAAAACTTAGCCTCGCCTTGATAATATAATGTTGGCATTAATTAGGAATTATATGTGAATCAAGCCAAGCGTCTGGCGCCGTCACTAATTACGACATTGTACAATTTGGGTTCATGTCCAAATTTCTTCGTATATTCAGCAAATGTTTTCGCTACAAAAGCATCATATTTATCAGCTTTTACCAAATTAATGGTACAGCCTCCAAAGCCACCTCCCATCACACGAGAACCTGTTACGCCACATTCTTTGGCAATGTCATTCAAGAAATCAAGTTCCTCGCAGCTTACTTCATACAATTTACTCATGCCGTGATGCGTTCCATACATTTTTTCTCCTACTGTTTCATAATCGCCTTTTTCCAAAGCGTCACACACATCCAGTACTCGTTGAATTTCCTCAATGACATATTCAGCACGCATATAATCCTCCGCACTTACATCTGCCTTAACCTCATTCAACATTTCCATAGTTGCATCTCTCAAGAATTCCACTTCCGGATGATTCCGTTTAATAGCGGCAACTACGTTTTCACAAGATTGACGGCGTTTGTTGTATGCGGAAGAAGCCAATTCATGCTTTACTACAGAATCCATCAATACCAGCTTATAGCCGGCAGCTTCTGGATCAAACGGGAAATATTTGTATTCCAACGAACGGCAGTCCAAACGAATCAAATGGCCTTTCTTTCCAAATACAGATGCAAATTGATCCATAATACCGCAGTTCACACCGCAATAATTATGTTCTGTCGATTGTCCTATCTTTGCCAATTCGAACTTATCAATAGTCAACCCAAACAATTCGTTTAAAGCAAAAGCATACGTGCTTTCCAATGCTGCAGAAGAAGACATGCCAGCACCTAAAGGAACATCTCCTGCAAATACGGTATCAAATCCTTGGATATTACCTCCGCGTTTGATGATTTCACGGCATACACCGAAAATATAACGAGCCCAACTGGCCTGAGGAGCATCATTTTCTGTCAAACCAAATTCAACATAATCATTCAAGTCGATAGAAAAAGCACGGACTTTTCCTGTTCCATTTGGCTTGATTGCTGCGATCATACCTTTATCGATTGCTCCTGGGAAAACAAATCCTCCATTATAATCAGTATGTTCTCCTATCAAATTAATACGACCAGGTGACGCATAGAAAATACCTGATGTATTAAACAGTTCTTGAAACTTTTTACTAATCTTCTCTTTCATAATGACAATAATATTCGATTAAAAAATCAAGCAGCCAAGTAGAATAGTAACCTACTTGGCTACTTTATTCTCATAAACTATTCGATCAATGTTTTTATTCTACAGGAATATCCTTATTGACATTCTTATAGCCGACAAGCGCATAGAACAATATATATGCACTACAAAATAGAACAACAAGATAACTGGTTAAATAACTACCCGTAATCTCTGCAACCCATGCTTGAATGGCAACCACTACTGCACATCCAAACACCATTGTCATGAATGCCCCCGAAGCAATAGATGTATATTTACCTAAACCTTCTACTGCCAAATTAAATATACCTCCCCACATTACAGATGTGCAAAGGCCAACCAATAAGAATGAGAAAATGCCTATCGGGACTTCTGCCCAAATCATATTAAGATTTGCCCAATCTATTCCCGGAACACTAATCAAAACATCTGTAGGGGCAAGCATTCCAAATGCAATTAATACAAGGCTGACACTCGATACAGTAATAATCATCGTGCGACTAGATATTTTTTCACCGATAGCGCCACCAACAAAACGTCCAATAAGCATGAACAGCCAATATACTGCAACAATCAAGCCTGCAATTGTCGCATCCATTCCCAATCCGGGAGTTGATGCCTCCGGAAGTGTTGTCAAATACTGAAGAATATAAGTCGGCGTTCCAACTTCAAGCCCCATATATAAAAAGATTGCCAGAATACCTAATTTGAAATGACGAAACGAAAAAGCACTGTACTTATCATTTGATTTTTCTTCTGTCACCGCCGTTTGGGCAGGTTCTTCTATCTTCGAAAACAGAATGACCAAAAAGCCTATTACAAAAACAGTCAAAGCTATAAATAAGGCCGGAGTAGCATCCGATATCTTGGCTTTAGCTGCATCTCCGATCAGGGCACCCATGATAATATAGACGGCAACAGCAGCAGTACTATTGAAAGCACCACCAACCTGAATCAATTGATTACCTTTATTACCTCCCCCGCCTAAAGTATTTAACATCGGATTAACCACGGTATTAAGCATACACATGCAAAATCCTGCAATAAATGCGCCAATCAGGTAAACGGCAAAACCATAGCTTGGGGAAACCTTTCCGCTCATCCATTGCACCAAAACTCCTACAATACCAACAAGTAATGCCAATAAAGCTGTTTTTTTGTAACCATACTTCTTAATAAGCATACCGGATGGGATACCCATTACCAGATAGGCTATAAAATTCCCGTAGTTACCCACTTGAGCCAATAAATCAGAGACTCTAAATTGATTCTTAACAATAATTGCCATCGGCGAACATAAATTCGTGACGAATGCAATCATCGCAAAAAGAGCGACCATAATAATGATAGCTCCCCATTGTTTTTTTTGTCCACTCATTTTATTAATTATTTAATAGATTTATTCTACAGTGAATTTATATACAGTCTGACTTTGGAATGTTTCGCCTGGGCGCAAAACGACTGACGGATACTCCGGTTTGTTCGGGCTATCGGGGAAATGCTGTGTCTCCAGGCAGAAAGAACAACGTTCCGGATAAGGATGCCCGTTTTTGCCAATGATCGATTCTTTCAAGAAATTCGCTGTATATAGCTGAATACCCGGTTCCGTTGTATAAGTTTCCATAACAATACCTGTTTTAGGAGAATAACAACGCGAAGCCAAGGCCATTTCATTCCCTTCCTTATTTAACACATAACAATGGTCGTATCCTTTACCAAAGACCAACTGCCGGAAATCCTCATCAATCCGTTCTCCAATCTCATGCGGTTTAGTAAAATCCATCGGTGTTTCTGCGACCTTTTCTTGAGGCCCGTAAGGTATGGACATTTCATCGGTCGGCAAATACGTGTCGGCATTGATTGTCAAAACGTGATCACCGATATACCGGTCGCCTTCACCCGAAAGATTAAAATAAGAATGATTAGTCAAATTGACGACTGTAGGTTTGGTCGTTTTTGCCTGATATGAAATAACCATCTCATTGTTGTCTGTCAGATGATATAGAAGGACAGTCGTTAATTCTCCCGGATAACCTTCTTCCCCGTCAGCAGCCACATACGTCAGGCGCGCAGTTTGGGCATCTACTTGTTCCATATCCCATACCCGGAAATGAAAACCCCGCAAACCTCCATGCAAACTGTTTGGTCCATTATTAATAGCCAACTGATCATACACCGTCCCATCCAATTCAAAACGGCCTTTCGCTATCCGATTGGCAAAACGGCCGCACGTTGCACCCAAGGTAGGCTCTTCGGAAGTCAGATAATCGTCGATGGAAGCATGGCCCAATACGACATCAACCCATTCTCCTTTGTTGTCAGGAACCATTAATGATACGATCTTGGCGCCATAATTTGTTATAACAGCCTCCGCTCCCTTTTTATTGGAGAGCACGCAAATTGAAGTTTGTTTTCCTTCAACCTGCTTACAAAAATCTTCTAAGCATAAACCAGACTTTGTTTTTACGTTTTTCATACGCATTGAGTTTATAAATTGCTTGTAAAAGTAGGATTCTTCTTTCAATACAGAACAAACAAGGAAGATGTTATAAAACACCATTGTATATATTTGTCACATAATAAAGCAAATATTCTGCCGAAAAATCAAATGGCAATCCTCGAATATGGGATGGGCTTGCCCACAGGCGGTTATTGCAAACAGAATCCATCCAAAGACACTATCAAAATTATTCCCTTTGGATTGCCGAATCATTTTTTCTTTCTATCTTAGCGATTATAAAAATCACATTTAAAGGAATACACGAAAATGAAAACAAAATTCCAAAAACTCGCATGCCTTTGCTGTTTGAGCGCAGGCATTCATGTCTTGCCCGTTTGTGCCCAAGACAACGCCCATGGGATTCAATTTGACATCCAGGCAAAACAATCTCTGTTTCCCGTACAATCTACCATGTATGGCATTTTCTTTGAAGACATCAACTTTGGCGCTGATGGAGGACTCTACGCGGAACTTGTCAAGAACCGTTCTTTCGAGTTCCAGGATGCTTTATTGGGCTGGATTCCGTTCGGGACAGTCGAAATCAAGGAAAAAGACCCTTGTTTTGAACGAAACCCGCATTACGCCAGTCTGTCTTTCGACCAGGAAATCACGCAGACGGGATTGGAGAATGAAGGTTTCAAGGGAATGGGAATCAAAGCCGGCGAATCCTATTTCTTTTCCGCCTATGCCCGCGTCCAGTCGGGAACTCCCGTCCGCATCCGCATTGAATTGGTCAGTGAAGACAACCAGATCTTCGAAGCGAAAGAATTGACCGTGTCCGGCAAAGATTGGAAGAAATATGATGTCACGCTCGCGCCACAGCAGACAGAGAAACGCGCGCACCTGCGGCTGACGCTTGCAGATGCGGGTACAATTGACATGGACCACATCTCGTTGTTCCCTGAAAATACCTACCAGAAGCGTCCTAACGGGTTGCGGGCCGACTTGGTGGAGGCTTTGAAAGATTTGCATCCCGGCATATTCCGTTTCCCGGGCGGGTGCATTGTCGAAGGGACAACCCGCGCGACCCGGTACCAATGGAAAAACACGGTCGGGCCGGTGGAAAACAGGCCTACCAATATAAACCGTTGGTTTTATACGTTCCCTCATCGGAAATTCCCGGACTATTACCAATCGCTGGGGCTCGGCTTCTATGAATATTTCTTGTTGAGCGAAGACATCGGGGCGAAACCGTTGCCTGTCCTCAACTGCGGGCTTTCCTGCCAGTATGAAAACGATGACATGGATGAGCATGCGCCTCTTGACGAATTGCAGCCTTATATACAGGACGCCTTGGATTTGATTGAATTCGCCAACGGGCCTGTTTCTTCGGAATGGGGGAAAGTCCGTGCGGAAATGGGACACCCGGAGCCATTCAACCTGGAGCATATCGCCATCGGGAATGAACAATGGGGGTCTATTTATGTGGAAAGGCTGAAACCTTTCGTCGAAGCGATACGGGCCAAATACCCGGATATGAAAATCGTGGGCGGGGCAGGCCCGCAATCCTCCGGCGAGGAGTTTGATTATTTGTGGCCGGAGATGAAGAAATTGCGCGTGGACCTGGTGGACGAGCATTATTACCGCCAGCCGGAATGGTTCTTGTCAAACGCGAAACGGTATGATTCTTACGACAGGAATGCCCCGAAGGTCTTTGCCGGAGAATATGCTTGCCATACCGGCACGCAAGCCAACAGTTTCCAGGCGGCTCTTTGCGAGGCCGCTTTCATGACGGGGCTGGAGCGGAATGCCGACGTGGTCCATTTATGCACGTATGCGCCGCTGTTCGCCCACGTGGATGCCTGGCAATGGAGGCCCGACCTGATCTGGTTTGACAATTTGTCCGTTTTCAAGACGCCGAACTATTATGTGCAGCAGATGTATTCGCGGAACAAGGGCACGGATGTCGTGAAACTGACCAGGAACAATCTCCCCGTCGCCGGCGAAGATGATTTATATGCCACCGCGGCCATCGACAGTCAAACCGGCGAATTGATCATCAAGGTAGTCAATACCGGCATGTACCGGCGGGACGTGACCTGCAATCTGGACGGGTTTGCCGGCGGCAAGCGGACCGCCAAGGTGCAGTCGCTGCAATCTTTGAATTTGGAAGACACCCGGCTTGTCCCTGCAGAATACAGCGTCGAGATCGATGTCCCTATGGCGAGGCTTGCCATCGACCCGTTCAGTTTCTCGGTATATAGGATCCGGCTGTGAAAAGGCGGTCCCGGGATATGGAACCGTCGCGGGCGGCCCTGCCGGAAGGCCCTGCTTCGGGAAAGCGCCCCTTTCCCGAAGCAGGATGGTTGAAACGCGGGAAACGCCCGGCGGCCGTATATTTTCAAATGAAAGGGAAAACGAACCATGGCCAAACGAAAACTGTCAAACAGCCAAATCGCATGTATCGCCCTCTTGTGGGGGATTCTGTGCTATATGTTGCTGGCATATAGCAAAGAGATAACCGGTGAAACGGTCTTTGCCATCCTTTCTTCCGGCATCATCGTGTTTGTCCCCATCTACAAAAACATAAAGCGGCGGGGAAATTAGTCTCAGGATGGGATGGAACAGAAAAGCAGGGCCGTCAACGGTGCTC
>CAYRFT010000033.1:0-9637 GCA_964423585.1 uncultured Parabacteroides sp.
GAATTAACTTTCCCGGATCGGGACGGTCTGTTCCTAAACGGGAATTAACTTTCCCCCGTGGAGACGGTTTGTTCCTAAACGGGAATTAACTTTCCCCCGGTCGGGGCGGCCAAATTCAAACAAGAATTAACATTTCAAGCGGTTTGGACACGGAAAAATCGCCCCGGGCGTTTGCTTAATCGATGATTCTTGATTACATTTGCGCCTGTCAACAACCGAAACGCGGACATAAAAGGATACTTGCCACATAATTTTAAATGCCATGAGTAAAGTTTTGAAATCATACGCTTTTTTGCTTGCATGCCTCCTGTGGGCGTGCGGAGACGACGATGAACCGTCCTTGCCCGGCGACGAAGGCAACAACGGTCAGCAGGAAACCCTGTCGGACGGCTTCAACTTTTCGCCGGAGAAGCCCAACGCCGACCAGTCGCTGGAAATTTCGTTCAAGGCCGCTTCCTCTTCCGCCCTTTACGGGTATGGGGGCGACGTGTACCTCCATGCCGGCGTGGTGGCGGAAGGGCAATGGATGTACGTGCCCGCCGGATGGGACGAGAACATCGCCAAATGCCGGATGGAAAAGAAAGAAGAGAATGTCTGGTCGATCACCCTCTCGCCCTCGGTCAGGGAATGGTTCGGGAGCGGCACGACGCCCGTGGAGCGGCTGGGTCTGGTAATCCGCAGCGCGGAGGGCGACAAGAAAGGGCTGGAAGAAGACACCTTCCTGGAGGTGCAGGACGACAAATACACCGGCTTCACGCCCGGGGAGGTGAAATACGAATCCATGCCCGCCGGGGTGCTGCCCGGCATCAATGCGGGAAAAGACGGCGCGTCGGCCACCCTTGTCCTTTACGACCGGGACCTGAACGGCGGCCGCAAGGATTATGCCTACGTGACGGGCGACTTCAACAACTGGACGCTGGGCAATACCGAGGCCTCGCAGATGTACCGCGACGAAGCCGCGGGCTGCTGGTGGATAACCGTCGGCGGGCTTGACCCGGCAAAGGAATATGCCTTCCAATATGTCGTGGGGACGGAGGCGGGAGGCTCCATGCGCCTGGCCGATGCCTATTCGGAAAAGATATTGGACCCGGACAACGACGGCTACATCGCGCCCTCCACTTATCCCGCCGACGGGCGTGTCTATCCGGAGCAGGGCATCGGCATCGTCTCCACCTTCAAGCTGCAGGAAGACGCATACGACTGGTCTCCCTTCGAACCGGACGACCCCGACAACTGGGTCATCTACGAGCTGCACTTCCGCGACTTCTCGGAGACGGGAGACATCAACGGCGCGATGGAAAAGCTGGACTACCTGGCGGGGCTGGGCATCAACGCCATCGAACTGATGCCGGTGCAGGAGTTCGACGGGAACGACAGCTGGGGCTACAATCCCTGCTTCTATTTTGCCCTGGACAAGGCCTACGGCACGAAGCGGATGTACAAGGATTTCATCGACGCCTGCCACAAGAAAGGCATCGCCGTGCTGTTTGACGTCGTGTATAACCACGCCACGGGCAACCATCCGTTCGCCCGCCTGTACTGGGACGCGGCAAACAACAAGACGGCCGCCAACAATCCCTGGTTCAACGTCGATTCCCCGCACCCCTACGGCGTGTTCCACGATTTCAACCACGAATCGCCGTTGGTGAAGGAGTTTGTGAGCCGCAACCTGCAATTCCTGTTGAAGGAATACGACATCGACGGCTTCCGCTTCGACCTTGCCAAAGGATTCACCAACACTTCCAGCAATGAGAGCACGGCCGGGCATTACGACCCGGCGCGGATCGACATACTGAAAGGCTACTATGCCGCCATACAGGAGGCGAAGCCCGGCGCGGTGGTCATCCTGGAGCATTTCTGCGATGACGACGAGGAGCGGGAACTGGCCGGGGCAGGCATGCGCGTGTGGCGCAACCTCAACAACGCCTATTGCCAGTCCGGCATGGGCTGGCAGGAAGACAGCGGCTTCACCGCGCTCTACACCGGCACGAACGACATGCCTTTCGGCGGCTATGTGGGCTACATGGAGAGCCACGACGAAGAGCGGGTGGGCTATAAGATGACGCAATGGAGCAACGGAGGCTTCGCAAGCGATGCCGGTGCCTTCGCAAGCAGCCTGACGGCCAATGCCGCTTTCTTCTTCACGGTGCCCGGCCCGAAGATGCTGTGGCAGTTCGGCGAGATGGGCTACGATGTCTCCATCGAGGAAAACGGGCGCACGGGACGCAAGCCCCTGCACTGGGAATATGCCACGGAGCGCAAGCCGCTGGTGGACAATTATGCCCGGCTGATAAGCCTGCGCACGGGAAACCCGGATTTGTTCGGCGAGAACGCCTCGTTCAGCTGGAAGGCCTCGGCGGGCGACTGGGAGGACGGCCGCTATCTGACGCTGTATTCCATCACGAAGCACCTGGTGGCGGTGGCCAACTTTACCGGCGAGGAAAAAACCTATGCGGTGCAGCTTCCGGTGGAAGGCCCGTGGTATGACTACTTGAGCGGCGAAGAGCTGGAAGGCAATGCCGCCGAACGGAGCGTGACGCTCCCGCCTCATTCGGCCGTGGTGTACACGACTTTTCAATAGCGGGGCTTTCGCGCGGCGCGGCAGGGCTGGAATGGAAAAGCGGGAACTCCCGCGGCGAAAAATTTATGGAAGAAAGATACGGGAATCATGATTGTTTTATATTTTTGCTCTCGTAATTCAAATCAAACTGCAAATGACAAGTACGCAAACTCCTTTTTTGGTGTTTTCGGGAACCCATTCCCGGTATCTTGCGGAGAAAATCTGCAATAACTTGGGTTGTCCGCTGGGGCGGATGAACATCGAGCGTTTTGCCGACGGCGAATTTTCCGTTTCGTATGAAGAATCGATTCGCGGGCGCGACGTGTTCTTGGTGCAATCCACGTTCCCCAATGCGGACAATTTGATGGAACTCCTTCTGATGATCGATGCGGCCAAACGGGCCTCCGCCCATTCCATCGTCGCGGTCATCCCCTACTTTGGCTGGGCGCGCCAGGACCGGAAAGACAAGCCGCGCGTCGCCATCGGTGCCAAACTCATCGCGGACATGCTGGGCGCGGCGGGCATCAACCGGATGATCACGATGGACCTGCATGCCGACCAGATTCAGGGATTCTTCAATGTGCCGGTTGACCATCTGTATGCCTCGAGCGTGTTTTTGGAGTATATCAAAAACGAATTGCCGATAGATAACTTGTGTATCGCGACGCCCGACGTGGGCGGGACAAAACGCGCCAACAGCTATTCCAAGTACCTGGGGCTGCCGATGGTCATCTGCCACAAGAGCCGGCGGCGGGCCAACGAAGTGGCCGAAATGCGCATCATCGGGGATGTCAGGGGCCTGGACGTGCTGCTGATAGACGACATGGTGGATACGGCGGGGACCATCACGCGGGCGGCCAACCTGATGATGGAAAACGGGGCCAAATCCGTGCGCGCCATCGCCAGCCATGCGGTCATGTCGGACCCTGCCTCCACGCGCGTGGACCAGTCCGTATTGTCCGAGATGATTTTCACGGACTCCATTCCTTATTCGAAGAAATGCCAGAAAGTGAAGATACTTTCAATCGCCGGCCTGTTCGCCGAGGCCATCCGCCGCGTATGCAGCGGTGAATCCATCAGCTCGCTGTATGCGATTTGACAAAGATAAAAAACACCCGAGGCTGGCAGATAAAGGGTTCTGCTGCTTGTCCGAGGGTAAATGAAGAACTGACAGGACCCACCTTTTATTGAATGCATGAAGTACATTAATCTTAGAATCTGTCGAATGATTCTGCCCTTGATCGTAGGGCTCTTCTTGTCTGTAGGCACTTATGCACAAAACATTGTTGTAAATGGCCATGTCAAGGATGCCATGGGAGGTGTGATAGGTGCAAGTGTGGTTGAAAAAGGGAATACCACAAACGGGACCATTACCGACATGGACGGTAATTTTTCATTGAGTGTGCCCAAAGGTTCTACTTTGGTCATATCCTTTATCGGTTACAAGACCCAGGAAGTCGTTGCGGAGCCGAATGTCGTCGTGAACTTGGAAGAAGACAGCGAACTGCTGGAAGAAGTTGTGGTCATAGGCTATGGTGTGGCCAAGAAGAATGACTTGACGGGATCCGTAACGGCAATCAAACCGGACGAAATGAACAAAGGATTGACGACATCCGCCCAGGATATGATACAGGGCAAGATTGCCGGTGTCAGTGTTGTCAACAATGGCGGTGAACCCGGGGGGGGTGCTACTATCCGTATTCGCGGCGGTTCTTCATTGAATGCCAGCAATGACCCGCTGATTGTAATTGACGGACTTGCCATGGACAATTATGGAGTGCAGGGAATGTCCAACCCGTTGGCTTTGGTGAATCCGGCAGATATAGAAAGTTTTACTGTGTTGAAGGATGCTTCGGCCACTGCCATCTACGGTTCCCGTGCATCCAACGGCGTTATCCTGATTACCACCAAAAAAGGGCAGAGCAACTCCCGGCCGCGTATTTCTTATAACGGCAATGTGTCGGTCAGCATGGTTACGGACAAATTGGACGTATTAAATGCCAATGAATTCATGAATCTCGTACAGAACATGTACGGCTATTCTGATGAAGAGTTCCGGGCGAGTGCGGAATATCAGGCATTGGGATATACGAATGCTCAAGGTGAACATCTTTTTGCCGATACCGACTGGCAGGACGAGATTTATCGTACAGCAGTCAGCACCGACCATAATATCACTGTTTCCGGTGGATTGAATAATATGCCCTATCGCGTTTCTTTCGGTTATACCGACCAGCAGGGTATCTTGAAAACGTCAAGCTTTGAGAGATATACAGCCAGCGTAAACCTTTCACCATCCTTTCTTGATGACCATTTGAAGGTTAACTTTAATGCGAAAGGGATGTATTCTGTAACGAACTATGCCAATACGGGTGCTATCGGAGCCGCCACTTCAATGGATCCGACCAAGCCGGTTTATGGAGGGACGGAATTTTATGACAAGAACTTCGGCGGATATTGGGAATGGTATGAACCTGTGGATTGGAAAGATCCCGAATGGCAATATAACATCAATACTCTGGCCACGGCCAATCCTGTCGGAATGCTAAATAACCGTTCGGATAAGGGGAAGTCGAAAGTGCTGATGGGGAACATCGAACTGGACTATAAGGTTCACGGTTTTGAAGATCTGCATTTGCATGTCAATGGCGGTATGGATGTGTCGGGTGGTAAGTCTAACAGGAGCTACAACCGTTTTGACGTTGATAATTATTATTACGGACGTACTGGTTGGAATACGCAGGATACATACAATTTGTCGTTGAACATGTATGCCCAGTATATGAAAGATTTCGAGGACATACACCATTTTGATATCATGGGCGGTTATGAATGGCAGCATTTTCATAAAAAAACGGATTACTACTATTACGGAACTTACCCTGATACGAACTCGGAACATGCCGGAGAAATCTATAATCCGTCGGAAAATACACTCTACAAGACGGAGAATTATCTGGTTTCTTTCTTTACCCGTATGAACTACTCTCTGCTTGACCGTTATCTGTTGACCTTCACCTTGCGTGACGACGGTTCTTCCCGTTTCTCTGAGGATAACCGTTGGGGATTGTTCCCGTCCGTGGCATTGGCATGGAGAATGAAAGAAGAGAGTTTCCTGAAAGATGTGAATGCCGTTTCCGATTTAAAGTTTCGTGCGGGCTACGGTATCACCGGACAGCAGGAGGGCATCGGCGATTATACCTATTTCACTTCATTCACTCCCAATTCGGAAGGTGCATATTATCCCGTTACAGGCGATGGTGTTACTTATCGTCCGGATGCTTATAATAAAGATCTGACGTGGGAAAAGACCACTACCTATAACGTTGGGGTTGATTTGGGATTTCTGGATAACAGAATCACCGCCAATTTCGACTATTACTATCGCAAGACGAAAGATTTGATTAACGATGTCTATGTAGCCGCTGGTTCCAACTTCAAGAATAAAGTGACGAGCAATATTGGTTCCCTGCACAATAAGGGATTTGAATTTTCAATGCTGTGGAGAGCCGTTCAGCTGAATGACTGGCGTTGGGAACTGGGATTCAACTTGACGCATAACACTAATGAAATTGATGAGCTGGTGAAGAGTACGGGTGACAAATACATCATTCGCCATGGAGGTATTGCCGTTGGTGACAGCGGATCCAATGGAATTATGGGATATTCCGTAGGCGAGGCGGTCTCTGCTTTCTATACCTATCAGCAGGTATATGACGAGAAAGGCCAGCCGATAGAGGGCGAATTCGTGGATCGCGACAGTAATGGCATCATCAATGACAACGACCGCTATTTCTATAAGAAATCAGATGCGGATGTGCTGATGGGACTTACATCGAAATTGATTTATAAAAATTGGGATTTCAGTTTCTCATTGCGTGCCAGTCTGGGTAATTATGCTTATAATGCCGTTGAATGCAGCCGTTCGGATTTGTCGGTTACCGGCATCTATTCGGGAAACGCATGGCACAATGTGCCGCAAATGTCGCTTGACAAGAACTGGAAGAAAGTGGATGCTTTGGATGCCCTTTCCGACTATTTCATCCAGAACGCTTCTTTTTTGAAGTGTGACAACATCACACTGGGTTATTCTTTCGACAAACTGTTCGGAAAGAAAATCAGTGGACGTGCTTATCTCACGGCTCAGAACGTGTTTACGATAACCAAGTACAAAGGTTTGGATCCTGAAATCAACGGTGGATATGATGGAAGTATCTATCCTCGTCCTTTGGTGGGAATCTTCGGACTCAGCCTTAATTTTTAATCCTTTTAAACCAAGAATAATATGAAATTCAACAGTATAAAATCATTTATTCCGGCTGCTGCCTTTATGCTTATGGTGGGGTTCTCGTCTTGTGTTGGAGATTTGGATGTAGAACCTATCAATCCGCAGCAAACCATGGATTTGGATCAAGACGCTCTTTTCAACAAAATATATGCAAGTTTTTGTTTGACCGGGCAGACCGGCCCGAGCGGGAATGGAGATATTGCTGATATGGACGAAGGGCGTTCGGAGTTTTTCCGTATGGCATGGAACTTGAACGAGCTTACTACGGATGAGGCTCACTGGATTTGGCTCACGGATACCGGCATGGATGAAATGCTCCATAACTCTTACGGGGCGAGTGCCGCATTTTCTATTGGTCTTTATTATCGCCTTTATTTTACCGTCACGTTGTGCAACTTCTTCCTGGAGCAGGTTCCGGATGACGGAGGAGCATCTTCCATGCAACGTGCGGAAGTCCGCTTTATCCGTGCTTTACAGTATTATTACATCATGGATTTGTATGGCAATGCGGCATTTACGGAAACAGTCTCTTCGGAACTGGCGGAACGTTACACCCGTGCCCAATATTTCGATTATGTTGAGAAAGAACTGAAAGAGTGTGAAGCCGACATGGCGGAACCTGGACAGAATGTTTATGGACGGGTTGACAAGGTGGCAGCATGGAACTTATTGGCTCGCCTCTACCTGAATGCGGAAGTCTATACCGGCACCGCCCGGTGGCAGGAAGCTTTGGATTACGCGGGAAAGGTGATTGATAACGGCTACTATCATCTGTGTACGACAGGAGCCACCAATCCGGTGACCGGTGAGGTTTATTCCGCCTATCAGATGCTTTTCCTTGCGGACAACAATACGAACGGGGCACAGTATGAGAGTATCTTCCCGGTATTGTTTGACGGAGTTTCTACAAATAGTTACGGCGGAACGAACTTCCTTGTTCTTTCTACTTATAGCTCAACGATGGATGGCACGATTCCTTCCGGTACGGATTGCAGTTGGGGAAAGTGTGCCCGGGTTCGCAAACAATTGCTGGACAAGTTCTACACGTCAACTCCTCCATCAGGCAAGACTGTCAAGGAAATGACGACTTCGGCCAATGACGATCGCGCCCTTTTCTATGGCGACGGTTTTTCCGCTTCCATCGAAGATGAAGCGGATGCGAATGCGGGATTTGCATGTGTGAAGTTCCGCAATGTCCGTTCTGACGGTCAGTCCAATCAGGTAATTAACTTTGTAAATACGGATCTTCCTTTCTTCCGGATTGCCGAGGCCTATCTGACTTATGCGGAAGCCTCCACCCGCATGAACGGGACCAATGCGGAGGCAAAGGAAAAAATCGATGCGCTTCGTTTGCGTGCCAGTGCCGCTCCGCGGAATCTATATACATTGGATGACATTTGCGACGAGTGGGCGCGGGAATTCTGGTTTGAAGGCCGCCGCCGCATGGATCTGGTACGATTCAATAAATATGCCGGCCAGGCATCCTACAAATGGGAATGGATGGGAGGCACTTATGAAGGTGCGCAATTCAGCGATACCCGATCGATTTTCGCAATCCCTGAAAACGATCTGGCAAACAACTCCAACTTAATTCAGAATCCGGGTTATTAATCGAAAAAAGAACAGAATATGAAAAGATATTTATTCACTTCGTTGCTGGCGGGATTGGCCATGTTCACCGCATGTTCGGATGACAGAGATGCCAATCCGACAGTGCAGCAACCCAGTACTTTTGAACTGAGCATGCCCGCAGCAGGCGGGACATACGATTTGGCAAGCACAGATTCCATTAAACTGACCTACAAACAGCCCGACTACGGTTATACGGCTCCCGTTACGTACTATGCACAGATTTCAGTTTCCGGCACTTGGAATGATGCTACTTCTGCGGATGCGGATGATGCCACTTATGTTGAAATGGATGGCTCTGTCACTGTTTGCGAGTTTGATGCGGCGGCTGATCAGGTGAACAAGGCCATTATGAAATTGGAAAATTACACCGACCAGAGCCAGCTGCCTGCCGGGGGTATTACCTTGTACGTGAGAATGAGGGCGAGGTTGAATGCCGGTTACGAATGCTATTCAAATGTTATAGAACTTTCCGTTGCTCCTTATTTCGCGGCGTTGGTATCAGCCGACCCGGAACTGTGGTATCTGATCGGAGGTTGCATCGGCGATGGCAATTGGGGATCCGAAATTGGTACAAGCGTCTTTCCATTGTCACCGGTGGAAGGTGCCAAGTATGATGATATTACAGGCAAGGGCGAATTGACCTATACCGGTTACTTCCCGCACGACAAGGGTTTCAAGATTGTGAGGGTTCCCGGTCAGTGGGATGACCAGTGGGGAGGTGAAGGAGGTGACATCAACAAGCCGCGTCTCAAGGATGCCGATGGCGAAGGAAGCGACTTCATGGTTCCTGAAGACGGGTATTATAAGATTTCCCTGAACACACTGGAGAACACCCTTTCCATTGTTCCTACCGATGCACCGGGAAATGATTACGACAAGATGATGATTGCCGGTGACTTCAACGGTTGGGCAACCGATACGGAGATGTCTCCCGTGAATACGGTCGAGGGCGTAGTCGAACACAACCATGTGTGGAAATATGAGCTGGATGCGACAGGTGGAGATACGACAGCCAAATTCCTATATACGGACTGGAGTCCCAACTGGGGAGGTACCGCTTTCCCATACGGATTCGGTGTGAATGGAGGCGAGAATATTCCGGTAGCCGCCGGCAAGTATCTGGTTATCCTGAACGACATCGACGGCTATTATCATTT
>CAYRFT010000034.1:0-9401 GCA_964423585.1 uncultured Parabacteroides sp.
AAAAAAAGCCCGCTTCGTGCGGGCTTCCGGGCTTCGCGTGTCGCTCAGCGGGACCTGAACTTTCCGGCGCGTATCTGCGCGTTCAGCTCTTTCACCAAGTCTTTATATTGATAGCGGTTTCCGCAGGAATGGATTTCGAGCAGCGGATGCTTGTCGATGATCTTGCCGAAAAGCTCGGCGGCCGTCGGCGTGTCGGGGAGCGCGGCATACTCCTCGTAGGTGTAGGAGAGGAAGGCGACATGCGGCCCGATGCCCCGGTTGTCGAGCAGGTAGCCGTCGGCGAGGGGTGTCGGGTAGGGCAGCGAGCGGACGTCGCTCACGGCGGGGTAGGAGGCGATCGCCGTCCCGTCGGCGTTGAGCGTGACCGGCACGTTCCGGCTGTAGTCGCGGGTTGTCTTGTAGATGATGACCGGCGGGCCGGCCTGCCTCGTGTTGCCGTTTGCGGCGGTTTGCTGTTTCATGGGTGCCGGTTCGCCCGCCCCTTTGCGGGAAACGGAGCATCCTGCCCCCGCCCCGACGAGGGCTGAAAGCAGGATGCTCGCCATAGTTTGCCTGATTGCCATGATTCGTTCCGCTGCGCGCTAAGGATGCAGGATGACTTTTTCCGTCTTCACGCCCGAGCCTGTCGTCACGCGCACGATGTAAACGCCCCGCGGCAGGTCCCCGGTAGGCAACTCGTCCGCCTGCGCGGAGGCTGCCCGGCGGCCGGCGATGTCAAACAGCTCGATGCGGAGCACCGGCGTTTCCGACTGCACGGCGATGCGGTCCGGATGGACGCGGACTGAGAAGCCGGGGGCGGCGACGGACTCGTTGGCGGTGGGCGCTTCCCATCCTTCGCTGCCGTCTATCACGTCTTTCGCTATCTCGAAGCTTAAGGAAGGATTGTCGCCGTCCTCCGCATACAAGGTCACCGTATAGCTGCCCGGGCTCAGAGGAGTGTCCCACACGACGTTGCAACTCGTTTCCCCTTTCGGCGACAGGTATATCTGTGCCAGGTCGGAGAAGTCCATGGTCCGGCCCCCTTCTTCCGATTGTATTTTGACGGAGATGGACGGGTGGAATTCCGCATTGCCGGAGTTGTGAATCTTGTAAACGGCACCGACGAGCAGCTTCCCACTACTGAGTATGTATCCTGTCATCTCGCCGGTCACCCCGTCGAATGTATCGTAAACCCATTTCAACTCGCTTTCGGTGGCGACCAACGACACGTTCTTCCCTGACAGCGTCTCATATCCTTTGAACGGAATGTCTTTCCATTTGGTTTCGCCCGTCTCCTTGTAGATGAACTGCAGCTTGTACGTGCCGGGTTTTATGCTGAAGTTTTCTTTCGTAAACTGTATCCTCGGATAATAATAGTACGGGTCAAGCTTGAAAATACTGTCAAGGGCCACGGTCTCTGCCGCCTTGCCTGCCTCGTCCCGCAACTCGAACCCCAACTGGAAATTTATGGAGGTCAGCGATTCGTTCTGGACGGACACCCTGAACTTCAGCGGGCCTCCCTGTTTGAACTCGTCGTTTTCCGGGGTGAACGAACGGACAACCAATCCTTCATTTCCGCGCGGAACGCTTTCTTTCGCCGGCTTTTGGATGCCGACGATGGCCTCCTGCGAGTAAGAGAAACCGGCATATCCGACGGTGGCAGGAGCCAATAGGTCCAGGTTGAAATAGCCGTCATCCATGCCGTCCCATCCCCAGTTGATGTGGAAAAGGCCGTTGCCGTCGTAGCCGTCGCACACGAACGCATGCGCCCCCATGGCGTTGGAAGATCCCGCATACAGGACAGGCCGCCCCTCACGCAGCTCGGACTTGATGAGGTTGAGCCACTCGTCGTTCGGGAAGGCGTCGCGTAGCACATAGCTTACGTTCTCGTCGTACCCCATGTTCTGAACCAGCGAAGTCGCCACATCCGATACGTAAGCGCCGCTTGCCCCCGATTCATATTGCATCCAGACTCCCGCGCCGCATGCCGCCATCAGGTTGGCCACCGCCGCCTTTTGCGGATCTGACCCAAACTTCTTGTAAGAATCTCTCATCTTGTCCCAGTCGAAAGTCTCGAATTCTTCGCTCATATCGTTGATTGTTTTGGGTTTGCCACTGACGAGATAGCCGCCCGTTCCCTCCGGTGCTCTCTCAGGCCACTTGTGATATTTCATGATCTGCGCCATTGCCGTCGCCACGCAACCGGTCAGTGCATTTTCTCTGCCAATCCTCGGGCATCTCATGTTATACGGATTGCCCTGTCCCCATTGCGTCGTAACCATCGGTCTCACCGAATCCTCGGCGGCAGCGCGTATTTTGGCGACGGGATAAGGGTTTTCGGGCAATGTCTGTGCATACGCGATGATCCGCTCGCATTCGGAAAGCCATCCGCGCATGTTGTCGGGCATGTTGCCGGGGTCGAACGACGCGGTCGTCGAGTAGCCGATTACCGGGGCCACGCGGTCGTCGCCCGAAACGATGACGAAGCCCCCGCCCTCGCCGATGTTGAATACATAATAGGATGCCTCCTCTTCCGCCGACTGGCGGGACATGCCAACGGAACCCTTGTAAACCAGCTTGGGTTCCGCAATCGAAACGGGGCGTATGGGCAGCCTGTTCCGGCTCTGGTAAAATTCAGCGGCCACCTGCCCGGCCATTTTCGCATGCCGGGGACGCGCCTGCACGGCTGCCGCAATGCTTAATACGCCCAATGAAACAAGTAAAATACTTTTCCTCATGTTGAAATTAATTAAGAGAAGGGTCTGTCGGTTTCTAAATGATCGGGACAGGCGGCAGACCCCTTTATCCGCTTGTCCCGGTGTTTCGCCTCGTAAAATTAGCAAACTTAAACTACCTTACTTCAATTTAAGATGGTTTTAACCGTATCCGCCCTCATTTTTAAGTTTTATGAACATAGTTGGCCCTATAAACAATGGAGAAGCGGTGCTTTTGCGTGGCGCGGAAGATTCGTTGCCCGCATTCTCGTTTTGCCGTCATGGTCATCAAAAAACTTGCGGAAATCGTCTGCCATACGAAATAATTCTGTAATTTTGCCCTCGGTGAGCCTGGCGATTGCCGTTTGCAGCCTTTTGTAAATAAACGAGATAAAGTTGCAATGGCTTTCCTCCCGGCACCCGATATTCAAAACTTGTAATTCGTCGAATTCCCGTTAAATCGTGACTAATGGAAAAAACATGGCGTTGGTTTGGTCCCAACGATAAAATCACCCTCGAAATGCTGCGCCAGATTGGCGTAGAAGGTATTGTGACAGCCCTCCACCATATCCCCAACGGCGAGATATGGAGCGAGGAAGAGATTGGCAAGATGAAAGGCTATATCGAGAGCCGCGGGCTCCGGTGGTCGGTCGTGGAGAGCCTGCCGGTGAGCGAATCGATCAAATATGGCGGTGCCGACCGCGACGAGCTGATCGAAAAGTACAAGGCAAGCCTTGCCAACCTCGGGAAGGCCGGGGTAAGGACCGTCTGCTACAATTTCATGCCGGTGCTCGACTGGGCGCGGACCGACCTTGAGTTCCCGAATCCCGACGGTACATCGAACCTCTACTTCAACAAGGCCGAGTTTGCCTATTTCGACATCAACATCCTCAAGCGCAAGAATGCTGAAAAAGATTACGACGGGGAGACTCTCCGGCGCATGGACGAGGAGGTGGCGCCTCTTATGGATGCAAAGGCGGAGCGGCGTCTTGTGGATAATATAATTGTCAAGACACAGGGTTTTGTCAACGGCAACATTTCCGAGGAGGATCTGAACCCCGTGGAGAAGTTCCGCAGCCTTCTCGCCCTCTACGAAGGAATCGATGCCGACAAACTGAGAGGGAACATGGTCTATTTTCTCAATGCCGTCATGCCGGTATGTGACGAGTATGATATTAATATGTGCGTCCATCCGGACGATCCTCCGATGGCGATACTCGGGCTTCCGCGCATCGTGACCTGCGATGCCGACATCCGGGCATTCCTTGATGCCGTCCCGAATCCCCACAACGGACTCACGTTCTGTGCAGGCTCTCTCAGCGGAGGTGCGCACAATGACGTGCCTGCCTTGGCGAAAAAATATGCGGCACGCACGCATTTTGTCCATGCCCGCATTTGCAAGGTGATGCCCAACGGAGACTTTAAGGAAGCATCGCATCTCGATCCTCGTCTGATTGATGTGGTGCGCACCTTCGAAAAGGAACGTCCGGGGGTGCCGATGCGTGTTGACCATGCGCCTCTCATGCTTGGCGATGAGAAAGTCGGATATAATGCCGGGTACTCTTTCCATGGCCGCATGCTGGCCCTCGGAATGGTGTCCGGAATTATGGCAGCGGTAAACAATGAACTAAACTAACACAATAAACAGCGATGAACGAACTTTTTTCCATAGAAAACAGAGTGGTGGTTATCACCGGTGGAACCGGCGTGCTCGGGGCATGCATCGGAAAATACCTCGCTCGCGAGGGAGCCAAGGTGGTCCTGATGGGACGACGCAAAGATGAAGGGGACAAACTGGTCTCCGAGATAAAATCCGTGGGTGGCGAGGCCATGTTTCTTGTCACTGATGTCATGAAGCCGGAAGTGGTGCAGAGAAATTGCGATGACGTTCTTGCGGCTTATGGTAAAGTCGATGCGCTTCTGAATGCCGCCGGCGGGAATATGCCGGGAGCCACGATTGCCCCTTCGGGCACCATCTTTGACATCAAGGTGGAAGATTTCCAGAAAGTGCTTGATGTGAACCTTACAGGCACTGTAATTCCTACCCAGATTTTCCTCAAGCCTATGGTCAAGGCCGGGAAAGGTTCCATCGTGAACTTCTCCTCTATGGCGGCGTTCCGTCCGATGACCCGTGTGCTCGGATATGCGGCTGCCAAGGCGGGAATCAGCAATTTTACAGCCTTCATGGCCAATGAGGTGGCTGCCAAGTTCACGCCGTCGATACGGGTAAATGCGATTGCGCCCGGATTCTTCCTCACAAATCAAAATCGTGCCCTTCTCACAAATCCCGATGGCTCGCTTACCGAAAGGGGTGCGGATGTCATACGCCAGACTCCCTTCAAACGTTTCGGGAAGCCGGAAGAATTGTGCGGCACTATCCAATATCTCATCAGTGATGCCGCTTCTTTTGTCACCGGTACCGTGGCTGTGGTTGACGGTGGATTCAATGTGTTTGCAATGTAATAAATAATGAGAGTAGCCATGAAACCATCCGTGAACAAGGACTTGCTTGATGCGGCAACGGCAAAAGGCCTCCATCCGATAGCCCCGGATAAAACGAACTGGCGTTGGGTGATATGCTCGCTCCTCTTTTTTGCTACCACGATCAACTATCTCGACCGTCAGGTTTTATCCTTGACATGGAAAGATTTCATAGCTCCGGAGTTCCATTGGTCCGATTCGGATTACGGTGCGATTACAGGATTGTTTTCACTGTTTTACGCGGCGATAAGCCTGTTTGCCGGTAAATTCATCGACTGGATGGGGGCGAAGAAAGGTTATCTTTGGGCGATTTTTGTTTGGTCGGCCGCTGCCTGCCTTCATGCCGGTTGCGGTTGGGCTGCCATGAAGATAGAAGGTCTCGCTACGGTTGAAGCCCTCTATAAAGTCGAGGCCGGTTCAGCTATGGCTTTGTCTATCGCCTCGGTCAGTGTATGGCTCTTCCTCGGATGCCGTGCATTGCTTGCCCTTGGGGAATCCGGCAACTTTCCCGCCGCAATAAAAGTGACCGCATTGTATTTTCCCAAGAAGGATCGGGCATTCGCGACAGCGGTATTCAATTCGGGAGCATCTGTCGGTGCCTTGGCGGCTCCCTTGTGCATTCCTGTGCTTGCCAAAATGTTGGGTTGGGAAATGGCTTTCATCATCATTGGCGCGCTTGGCTTCGTCTGGATGTTTTTTTGGCAGAATTCATTCTCTGCACCGCAGGATTCCAGGCATGTGAACAAGGCAGAATTGGATTACATACAGCAGGACGAAACTGATGCCCGGAAGAAGACCAGCGAGGCGGAGACGAAGGCAATCCCCTTCTGGCGTTGCTTCGGTTTCCGCCAGACATGGGCTTTCATTGCCGGCAAGGCTTTCACCGACGGGGTGTGGTGGTTCTTCCTCTTCTGGGCACCGGCTTATTTCTCTGATCAATTTGGTTACGCATCATATACCCCGATGGGGCAACTTCTGATTTTTATCCTTTATCTGATTGTGACCGTTCTCTCGATATGCGGAGGTTACTTGCCGAAGCTTTTCGTGGAAAAAAGAGGGATGAATCCTTACGCCGGACGTATGAGAGCCATGCTGATGTTTGCTTTTGTCCCCATTCTTGCCTTGTTTGCGCAACCGTTGGGAGTGTACTCGGCATGGTATCCGGCAATAATCATAGGTCTTGCCGGGGCGGCGCATCAGGCATGGAGTGCCAACCTTTACTCTACAATCGGAGATATGTTCCCGACATCGACGGTCGCCTCGATTGTCGGCATAGGCACGATGGCCGGAGGCATCAGTTCATACGTCATCAACCAGGGTTCGGGCGTGCTCTTCGACTACGCAGCCCGTGGCGGCGAGGCGTTCTCCTTTCTCGGATTCACCGGCAAACCGGCAGGATATATGATTGTATTCACCGTCTGCGCTTTCTCCTATCTTCTGGCTTGGTGCACAATCAAACTCCTCGTGCCTCATTACAAGAAAATAGAGATTTGATATGTGGGACAAGGAATCATCGGTATGATGCCTTGTCCCGTTGGCAACCTCCTTTCGGTTGTGGGAGCACGTCTTCTTGGTTATAGAAACACGATACGCTATTTTTCTCTCCATTCAAAAGAAACAATCAGAGGCAAATGGTCGCTATAACCGCCTTCGTACTTGAAGCCGTAATATGTCCGGAACGGACGATTGCCGCGCCATGTTTTATCGGGGGTCAGCAAAAATGGAGGAGAAAACACCCGGCAACCGTCTTTTTGTACATGCAGAGATTGATTTTCCTGCAGCAATGCTCCATTTACGATGATATGATCCAACTGGCTCCACTCTCCTTGATATTTGTGTGAACCTTTTCCATCGTGGAAAAGATTGTAGAATTCATTCTCACGAGGCCGTTCTTTCGATGGATAAGATTTCGCTCCTAATGTCTGTTCCAAGGTCTCGTCTTGGGGAGTATCGTTGAAATCGCCCATGACAAGTATCTTTGGATATTTCCGGCAATGGAATAACGAATCGGTGCACTTCTTCAATGCTCCGATAGCATCCTTTCGTCTTTTTCTGCTGGCCAGCTCGCCTCCATATCTGGAAGGAAGATGGCAGACGAACACATCCAATGTATCTGCCGAAACGATTTCTCCCCAGACATGGAGGATGTTGCGGGTAGGGCGTTCTTTCCCGACCGTGGGGACTTGCAATTCTTCTGTCCCGAGCAGACGGAACTGCTCCCTCTGATAAAGCAACGCCACATTTATTCCCCGCCTGTCATCACCATGCGTCATGCAATACCGGTAATCCTGTTTATGAAGAGGTGTCCTTCGCAACAGATGTTCCATCACGGAATCGTTCTCAACTTCACACAGGCCGACCAGAGCAAGCGTGTTCCATTCTCCGGCCACTTGAATTACCTGGGCAACATGTTGCAGCTTCCGGAAATAACGTCCTTTTGTCCAAAAGCGATTTCCTTCGGGAGTGAATTCATCGTCTTCCATCAGCGGGTGATTTTCCGTATCGAACAGGTTCTCCACATTATAACACATGACTTGGAAATGAGTCTGGGCATTTCCAAATAAACAAAAGAAAGGCAAGGCTCCCATTACCATAAGGATGAATTTCATAGCTAAAGTTTTTATTTCATATTGTTATTCTGCAAACTCATAGGCTCCTATCGTTGGTCCGTTCCTGCTTTCCGTCCGGTTAACGCCCAACCTGTCCACCGGATAGTGCGCGGAAATTGCAGGGTCCGCTTTCCCGACGCCCAAAGAAATAACGGTATCCGGACGGAAATCAAACTGATACTTGTTCGCTTCGCCTCCTGTCTTACGGTAAACAGGATAGTTGTCTTCCGTTGTAAACAAAGTCGATTCAAAACGACCATCATCACTCCCGACTGTTGTCAAGACACAATGGTTAAAATAATAATCAAAACCGGCTTCATCTACCGACGACAGTGCGATTTCTCCCGAAAGGGGATTCTTTCCCGCCCCGAAACTTCCGTCTATTAAACAATTATCGAAACGCGCATTTAAAGGAACGACATTGTTTTCCGGCAAATGCGCGTCATTTTGCTTGTAAGCATTAGCCATGACCAAGCATTCCGTCGAACGTTGAACCAAACGCATGTAATTTATCAACGAACAATGGATGAACCGGTAATCTCCTCCGGCCAAGGCAACGACCGTGCCTCCCGCATTGCTGATTTCCGTGTTCGTTACCACTAACTTGCTGTTGATGGCTGTCAAAACGTTTCCTTTCATGTTTGTAAGCTGGGAGTTGGAAATTTCCAATTTTGTGTTTCCCGGTTCCGAAGGCTCAACGGTAATGCCGTTTGTCCCGTTCCGGACAATGGTATGTTCCAGCCGGCTTCCAAAACTTCCTGGTTTGAAGAATATTCCTCCCCATTGTCCCGGCGTCCGATCGTATGGCAAAATATTTTCCAGCACAAAATCCAGACGATCTCCACGGATCACAACCGGATTCTCCATGGAACCTTCTGCCATCAGCCGGCCTGATACGACGATATTGGCTTTATCGTGCATATATAAGGTCGTCCCTTCCGCCAAGCGCAAAGTCGCCCCTTCCGCTACCATGATGCTGTCATAGACCAAGTGGGGCAAATCTGCCGTATATGTCGTATCTTTGGTGATGTGCACGCCTCCTTTATGCAAGTGCATATTCTGCCCGTAGGCTTCCAGCCGGACGGCCTGCATTCTTCCGTTTGTCATGAAGACTATCGAATCTTCCACCAACAAAGGCTGGTCGGAATTGTTCGGATTCACGTTCACTTCGACAAAGACAAACATGCTGTCTTCCGCCAAAATCCCCACATCGCCGAAATAATCGCCTTTGCGGCCGTCCACATTCAAACGGAACCCGGATTCTCCTCCACTGGCCAGCATGATCGACTGAATATTCAGGGCTTCCTTGTTCGGATTGTAAACCATGAATTGCTTCGTCGCAGAACCTATGGTCGTAAAAACGGTGTCAAAAGACAAAATATCGACAGAAAACGACAAACGATGATTCGGATTCGTGGAATAATGCTCATCCAATCCGTCGCACGATGTATTTGCCAATGAAAACAACGACAACAATCCCGATATGACCCATATTGCTTTCTTCATGTCCCAAGTTGAAATCATATTTCCGCGCACATTTATTTCGCTATTTTCCACAAAGATATAACAATTATGGATTTCTGTTTTCATAAGTTCATTTTTTATTGCGTGTAAACGG
>CAYRFT010000035.1:0-9375 GCA_964423585.1 uncultured Parabacteroides sp.
TGTTCCTAAACAGGAATTAACTTTCCCGCGGTCGGGGCACAACGTTTCCTCCCGGCCTTCGCCTTTCACGCCCGAAAACCCGTCCCTTCCCCCGGGGAAAACCCGGCGCATGGCGGGACGAAGAGGCCTTTCAAGCCCGAATGTACGGTAAAAGCAATCTTATGTTATATACACAAAAAAATATGTTACCTGCGTAATGATTTGTGCAACACATCTTAGGCTGCCATAAAAAAACAAAATGCTATCTTTGCGGCATTACAGCGCATGGATGAACCAAACATAAGATCATGACAAACGATTATAGAAAAACAAGATGGGGAATGGCCGCGTTGCTTTGCCTTTGCAGCCTCGCGGCGGCGAGGGCGAAGGTGGAGCTGCCCGCCCTGGTTTCGGACGGGATGGTATTGCAGCGGGAGCAAGCCATAAAGATATGGGGAACGGCGGACGCGGGAGAAAGCATCCAAGTGAAATTCTCCGAAGACGCCCTCCCGGTCTCCACGGCAAACAAGAAACTGAAAGGGACCTACACGGCCACGGCGGACGCCGACGGGCGATGGAGCGTGAGCCTCCCTCCGATGAAAGCCGGCGGCCCCTACTCCATGCAGGTAAACGACGTGGAAATCGGAAACATCCTGATAGGCGACGTATGGCTCTGCTCGGGCCAGTCGAACATGGAACTGCCCGTCAGGCGGGTGACGGACATGTTTGCCGACGAGATTGCCGGTTACGACAATGAAAAGATACGCCACTTCATCGTCCCGAAGACCTATAACTTCCATGCGCCGCAGGAAGACATGCCGCGGGCAAGCTGGAAGGCACTGACGCAAGACAACGTGATGGAGTTCTCCGCCCTGGCCTATTTCTTCGCAAAAGCGCTCTACGAGAAGACAAACATCCCGATAGGAATCATCAATGCCAGTTGGGGCGGCACCCCCGTGGAGGCATGGGTCAGCGAAGAAGGGCTCGGGCAATTCCCGTTGTATGTCAACGACAAGCGGCAATACGAGGACGACGGCTACTGCGCGCACATCAAAGAGGTGGAAAACGAGAAGTTCCTCCGCTGGAACCTATCCCTGTACCGCGGGGACGCGGGCCTGCACGAGGCGACACCGTGGTACGACGAGAACTACGACGACAGCGCGTGGCAGGAGGTTGACATGTTCTCGGACGGCTGGGGAAACAACGGCCTGAACCCCATCGGCGGCTCCCACTGGTTCCGCCAAGACGTGACCATGGCCGGCATCGCGCCGGGAAGCGATGCCATCCTCCGCTTGGGGTGCATCGTCGATGCAGATTCCGTGTACGTGAACGGGACGTTCATAGGCAACACGACCTACCAGTATCCGCCGCGCATCTACAAAATACCGGCAGGCGTGCTCAGGGACGGGCGGAACAACATCACCGTGCGCCTCATCAGCAACGGCGGGCAGCCGGGATTCGTCAAGGAAAAGCCCTACAAGATAATCTATCATGCAAAAGACGGGCAGCTCAAGGAACTCGGCCTGCGGCCGACATGGAAGTACCGTTTGGGAGCCCCCATGCCCGATGCCCCGGAAATGATGTTCTTCTGCTACAAGCCGGTCTGCCTCTACAACGCCATGATCGCGCCGCTCAAGAACTACGGCATAGGCGGCGTGTTGTGGTACCAGGGGGAATCCAACGTCCCGCGCCGCAACGAATACGCGGCGTTATTGTCGGCCCTGATCAGCGACTGGCGGCGCACCTTCGATTCGGAGAAGCTGCCTTTCTACATCGTCGAGCTGGCGGATTTCCTCGCAAAAAGCGACACCGGAGGGCGCGAGGCCTGGGCGGAAATGCGGCGCGAACAAGCCAAGGCGGCCCAAATGAACGCCGGCACGTACCTCATCAGGAACAGCGATTTGGGAGAGTGGAACGACATACACCCGCTTGACAAGAAGACATTGGGGCAACGGGCGGCGGAAGCCGCGCTGAAGCGCGATACGGAAAACAGGCAACAGCGACAGTAATCGATTTATAACATACTATAATGAACAACATGGGTCAAAAAATTTCAATCTCGGAAAAAATAGGTTATAGCCTCGGAGATTGTTCTGCGAACTTAGTGTTCCAGATGATGATGATTTATCAAACCAAGTTTTATACGGACGTATTCGGCTTGGAAGGCGCCATCGCCGGCAGTGTCATGCTAATAGCCCGCATCGTCGATGCTTTCGTCGATCCGACCGTGGGCATCCTGTCCGACAAAACTCAAACCCGCTGGGGCAAATACCGGCCGTGGATATTATGGACCGCCCTGCCGTTCATGGTATTCTACGTATTGGCATTCTACAACCCCGGCATTGAAGACAAAGGGCTGGTGGCCTTGTATGCCACCATTTCGTACACACTGCTGATGACGCTCTACTCGTTCAACAACACCCCGTATTCGTCGTTGGGAGGCGTAATGACCAATGACATCAAAGAACGCAACAGCATCACCAGCATCCGCTTCGTGGCCGCTACCATCGCCCAGTTCGTCGTGCAGGGACTGACGCTTCCCCTCGTAGGCAAATTCGCCGGGGCAAGCGGCGACAAAGGACACGGATGGCTTTGCACCATTGCGTTGTTTGCGACCATCGGCTTCCTGTTTTTCATCATCACCTTCTTCTCCGCACGGGAGCGCATCACCCCGCCAGCCAACCAGAAGAGCGATACCAAAAAAGATGTCAAAGACGTACTCCACAGCATTCCGTGGCGCGCCATGTTCATCCTCACCTTATTCCTTTTCACCACTCTGGCCATGTGGGGAAGCGCCATGAACTACTACTTTGAAAACTATGTGGACTCCAATGCCCTGTACGCTTTCCTCGACAGGCTGGGATTGGTTGCCACGCAAGCTGACACAAGTTTGAGGTATAGCATACTAAACGCCTTCGGATTGATCGTCAGCAGTCCGGAGAAAGCATACGAGGTAGGCTTCGGCGTGTTTAACATGGTGGGCGCGTTGGTGCAGTTCTTCGGTGTAATCCTGCTGTCCAATTTCCTTGCCAACCGTTACGGGAAGAAGTACGTGTTCATCATCTGCCTGGCATTGACGGCCATCTTTACCGCCCTGTTCTACTTCCCGAATGAAACAGACATAGAAACGATGTTCGTGCTGAACTTCCTGAAAAGCCTGGCATACGCTCCCACCGTGCCTTTGCTTTGGGCCATGATCGCCGATGTGGCGGACCATGTGGAATACGTGAACTATCGCCGCGCCACAGGATTCGTTTTCGCCGGAGTGGTGTTTGCCTTGAAGGCCGGATTGGGAATCGGCGGCGCCATCCTGGGATTCTTGCTTTCCGGTTTCGGTTACGTCAGCGGGGCAGGTGCCGCGGCACAGGCGGATTCTGCCATTCACGGCATCATACTTTCCTCCAGCCTGATACCGGCAGCGACATTCTTCGTAGGTGTCATTGCCTTGTACTTCTACCCGATCACAAAAACCTACAACGAGAAGATGCAGGCTGAACTGACAGAACGCAGGACAAAGGCAGATTATTAAATTAAAACGCCCGTTGGTTGGATTGAGATTTCAAATGCTCATAATCCGACCAACGGGTTATCAAATATCCAAATCTAAATAAAAGCAATATGAAACTGAAACACGCATGGCTCCCTTTTGTCATCATCGGGCTTATCACGGCTTGTAACGGTCCAAAGCAGACCCCGCCTGAAAAGTCATTCTCGCTGAAAGAAGCATTCGGCAACAATTTCTTAATCGGTGCGGCACTAAACCAACGGCAAATCTCCGGCGCGGATACGGCGGCCGTTTCTGTCGTCAAACGACACTTCAACTCCATCGTTGCCGAGAACTGCATGAAATGCCAGATTATTCATCCCGAAGAGCATCTGTACGATTTTGCCCCGGCAGACTCTTTTGTACGCTTCGGCGAAGAAAACAATATGGCCATCATCGGGCATTGCCTCATCTGGCACTCGCAACTGGCTCCTTGGTTTTGCGTGGATTCCACAGGAAAGAACGTCACGCCCGAAGTCCTGAAACAACGCATGAAGGAACATATCACGACCATCGTCGGCAGATACAAAGGGCATATACACGGATGGGATGTCGTGAACGAAGCCATCATGGAAGACGGCTCATACCGCAAGACCAAATTCTATGAAATATTAGGCGAAGATTATATCCCCTTTGCTTTCCAGTGCGCCCACGAGGCAGACCCGGAGGCCGAACTCTACTATAATGACTATGGCATGGACGTTGCCGGCCGCCGCGATGCAGTAACCAACCTGGTACGTTCATTGAAAGAAAAGAACATCCGTATCGATGCGGTCGGCATGCAAGGGCACATGGGCATGGATTATCCGCAAATCGGAGAATTCGAGAAGAGCATGCTGGCTTTCGCTTCCGCAGGCGTCAAAGTGATGATTACGGAATGGGACATGAGCGCCCTTCCCACCATCAGCCACACGGCAAACATCTCGGATACCGCAACATACAAAAAAGCGTTGAATCCCTACCAGGAAACGTTGCCCGACAGTGTCAGCCATGTATGGAACGCGCGCATGAAATCATTCTTCGACCTGTTCCTGAAACATGCGGACATAATCACACGCATAACGGCATGGGGCGTATCCGACAGCGACTCATGGAAAAATAATTTCCCCATACGCGGCCGCCGGGATTATCCCCTGTTGTTCGACCGGGATTATCAAGCCAAGCCGTTTATACGGGAACTATTGTCCCCTAAAAAGGCAGTATTCGAAAGTTTTTCCTATTCTGCAGGCCATACGAATGAAGAAGCGGACACGGCAAAAAGTACCGGGCTTTCCAATCCCATACTGCCCGGCTGTTATCCCGACCCGAGCATCTGTCGCGCAGGAAACGATTATTATTTGGTAAACTCCTCTTTTGCTTTCTACCCGGGAGTTCCCATCTGGCATAGCACCGACCTCAAGGAGTGGAAGCAATTGGGATACGTTTTGAATCGTCCTTCCCAGCTTCCACTAAGAGACGGAGTGCGCATCAGCGGCGGCATTTATGCCCCCGATATCCAATACAATCCCCACAACAAGCTGTTCTATATGATTACTACTGCCGTAGATGGCGGCGGAAACTTTTTTGTCACGACAGATGATCCTAAAAAAGGAGAATGGAGCGACCCGGTTTTTCTCCCGGAAGTAGGAGGAATCGATCCCAGTTTTCTGTTCGACAAAGACGGCAAAGCCTATATCGTCAATAATGACTCTCCCGTCGGGAAACCGTTGTATGATGGGCACCGCGCCATCTGGATTCGTGAATTCGACTGGGCAAAAGGTTGCATCAAAGGAGAACAAAAGCCAATTATCAACGGTGGTGTCGATATCACGCAGAAACCTGTCTGGATAGAAGGGCCGCATCTCTACCACATCAACGACAGTTATTACCTGATGGCGGCAGAAGGAGGTACCGGTCCCAATCATTGCGAGGTCATTTTTTCGGGAGATTCTCCTTTCGGGCCTTTCAAGCCTTGCAAAACCAACCCGATCCTGACACAACGAGACTTGCCCGATACACGCCCCAATCCCATCACTTGTGCCGGGCACGCCGATTTGGTGCAGACACCGGAGGGCGATTGGTATGCCGTATTCCTTGCTGTACGCCCCTACCGGGACGGACACGATGTCATGGGACGTGAAACTTTCCTGCTGCCTGTCGAATGGGAAAACGACCAGCCCGTCATCCTGCCTGCGGGGACAACCATGACTTACCAGAACCGCCCGCTTGCCCCTACGCCACTTTGGACGGCAGACGGGCTGAGCAACGAAGCGTTCTTTATCCGTACCCCGCAGACCGCCTATTACAAGATAGACAAAGAAGGCAAACTGGAATTGAATGCCCGCAGCATCACCCTTGACGAATGGAAACAGCCTTCAGCCATCGGCCGCTGGATTACCAACAATGAGTTCATGGCACAAACCGCCCTGGATTTCATTCCGGCTTCGACTGAAGACTTTGCAGGAATCATCCTTTTCCACAACGATGCCTGCAATATCCGTTTCGGCAAATCCCAGGATGAACAAGGCAAGCCGTGCTTGAAACTGACAGCCTGCAGCCTAAACAAACTCCACACGGACGTTTCCCTTTCACTACCGGACAAAGAGGCAGACAAGAAAATATGGCTGCAGGTCTTGGGAGACGAGGGGGTAAATTATACATTCAGATATTCTTTCAACCCCGAAGCAGGCTGGATACAGGCGGGCGAACCTATTTCCGCCGACCTCCTCAGCACCCAGACCGCCGGAGGGTTCACAGGAACCATGATAGGTGTCTATGCTACCGGAAGCTACAACTAATGATAAAGAACAATATGATGAAAAAGATGAGATATTTGGTCCCGGATGACTATATGGCAGACCCGGCAGTGCATATATTCAATGGCAGGGTTTATATTTATCCCAGCCATGACTGGGAAAGCGGCATTCCGGAAAACGACAACGGCGACCACTTCAACATGAAGGACTACCACGTCTTCTCCACCGATGATGTGATGAACGGAGAAATCAAAGACCACGGAGTCGTGCTCACAACGGAAGACATTCCCTGGGCAGGACGGCAGCTATGGGACTGCGACGTGGCCTTTAAAGAAGGCAAGTATTACATGTACTTCCCATTGAAGGATCAGAATGACATTTTCCGTATCGGAGTCGCCGTCAGCAACTCGCCCGAAGGGCCTTTCATCCCCCAGCCCGACCCGATGAGAGGCAGCTACAGCATCGACCCCGCCATACTGGATGACGGAAACGGCTGCTATTATATGTACTTCGGCGGGTTGTGGGGCGGACAGCTACAACGCTACCGCAACAACAAGGCTTTGGAATGCGCCGTCCTGCCGACCGGCCATGAAGCGGCCTTGCCCGCACGTGTGGCAAGGCTGAGCGACGACATGCTGCAATTCGCAGAAGCCCCGCGGGCCGTGGTCATTTTAGACGAAGACGGCAGCCCCCTGACAGCCGGGGACAGCGAACGCCGTTTCTTCGAAGCCAGTTGGATACACAAATACGATGGGAAGTATTACTTCTCTTACTCGACCGGCGACACACACCGCTTATGCTATGCCACCGGCGACAATCCCTACGGGCCTTTCACGTACCAAGGGGTAATCCTCACTCCCGTGGTAGGATGGACCACGCATCACGCCATCACGGAATACAAAGGCAAATGGTATCTCTTCCACCACGACTGCGTGCCTTCCGGCGGAAAGACATGGCTGCGAAGCCTCAAGGTCTGCGAACTGGAATACGATGCCGAAGGGAGAATCATCACCATAGAAGGAACGGGAAATAAGCAAGGGAAAGCGACATGAAATACCGACTTTTATTCTTTATCTGCATGGCCTTGCTCCCCACGAAACGAATGGCTGCCGAAGACGGCAGCCGTTTGTGGTTAAGGCTGTGCCATGATGCCGAGGCATCCGTCGAACTGCCCTCCCGGTATATGTCCGCCACCGCGGATCTGGCGGCCGAAGAACTGCGTCACGCATGGAAAGGGAGCCCGGTCTCCCTGTCAATAGAGAAAGACAAACAGCTTGCCCCGGAAGGCTTCCGCATACGGTACGCGGAAGGGAAGCTCTTCCTGAGCTCCCCCACGCCCGCCGGCCTGCTCTACGGAGCTTACCACCTCCTCCGCCTGCAGCAAAGCGGGCAGCCCGTCAGCCCTGTCGTGGAAAATCCCGCCTATGCCCTGCGCATCCTCGACCACTGGGACAATACGGACCGCACCGTGGAACGGGGTTACGCCGGGCAGTCCCTTTGGAGGTGGGAAGAACTGCCCGATGTTTCCTCCGGCAGATACGAGGCGTATGCCCGCGCCAATGCCTCCATCGGCATCAACGGCACCGTCTTGAACAACGTGAACGCCTCCCCTCAAATCCTCTCCGCCGCCTATTTGGAGAAGGTGAAGGCCTTGGCAGACATATTCCGCCCATACGGGATACGGGTGTACCTCTCCGTCAACTTCGCCAGCCCGATGGTGCTCGGCAAGTTGCAAACGGCCGACCCGCTCGACAAGCAAGTCGCCCGCTGGTGGAAAGACAAGGCCCGCGAGATATACCGCCTCATACCGGACTTCGGCGGCTTCTTGGTGAAGGCGAACAGCGAAGGGCAGCCCGGCCCGGGCGATTTCGGGCGCACCCATGCCGAAGGAGCCAACATGCTGGCCGACGCGCTCAAGCCCTACCAAGGCATCGTCATGTGGCGCGCCTTCGTCTATGACCCGTCGGATGCCGACCGCGCCAAACAGGCCTATGCCGAATTCAAGCCGCTGGACGGCTCTTTCCGCCCGAACGTCATCCTGCAAGTAAAGAACGGCCCGATAGACTTCCAGCCCCGCGAGCCTTACAGCCCTCTTTTCAGCGCCATGCACGGGACTCCCCTCATGGCGGAGTTCCAGATCACGCAGGAATACCTGGGGCACTCCAACCACCTCGTCTATCTCGCGCCCATGTGGAAGGAGTTCTTCCGCTTCGTGGCCCCCTCCTCGCTAAAGGCCGTCGCCGGTGTCGCCAACATAGGCACCGACGACAACTGGTGCGGCCATCCCTTTGCCCAGGCCAACTGGTATGCCTTCGGGCGTCTGGCATGGGATCCTTCGCTCTCTTCCGAAGAGATAGCGGGCGAATGGCTGGGGCAGACCTTCTGCAACGACCAGGGCTTTGTCGGGCCGGTAAGCCGGATGATGCTCGAAAGCAGGGAGGCTGCCGTCAACTATATGATGCCCCTGGGATTGCACCACCTCTTCGCATGGGGGCACCATTACGGGCCCGAACCCTGGTGCGACATCCCCGGCGCGCGCCCCGACTGGATGCCTTCTTATTACCACAAGGCCGACAGCGCGGGAATAGGCTTCGACCGCAGCCATGCCGGCAGCGATGCCGCCTCCCAGTACCCCGACTCGCTCCGCAGGCTCTACGACGACTTGTCCTCCTGCCCGGAAGAATACCTGCTCTGGTTCCACCACGTGCCCTGGACATTCCGGCTGAAAAGCGGATGCACGCTGTGGGAGGAACTTTGCCGGCACTACGACCTCGGCGTGCGGCAGGCAAGGGAGTTCCAGAAAATATGGGACAACGCGGAGGGATACGTCGATGGCGAGCGGTTCAGGGATGTCCAGTCGCGCCTGAAGACCCAAACGCGCGATGCCGTCTGGTGGAAAGACGCCTGCCTGCTTTACTTCCAGGAATACTCCCGGATGCCCTTCCCTCCTTCGATGGAACGCCCCGTGCACGAACTGGAGGAGCTGAAGAAAATCAGTCTGGGCATCAGCAACTACGAGTGTCCCTCAAAGGAATTGTTGAACGAAAACAGATAATGCCTGTCGCCCGCCCCGTGCACGAAACCGACGGGCATTTTCTCCGATAGGCAAAGAAAACG
>CAYRFT010000036.1:0-9370 GCA_964423585.1 uncultured Parabacteroides sp.
AATTTATTGCTTGATTTTCCCCTTGCAGGGAGAATCTGCCCTCCGGCGTGTATCACTTTTTAACGGGGAAATTTCTTTTTTTCAGACTCCCGCCCGCGCCCTCCGCCGCAAAATCCGTACCTTTGGGAGCAGAAAAATCCTAATCTCGATGATATGAAAAAGACATTTTCCCTGTGGGCGCTGCTTGCCCTCCTCCTTATCGTCCCGGCGAGGGCCGCGGACGTGCAAGACGTGAAGCCGGTCAAGAACCTTATCCTTTTCATCAGCGACGGCACTTCCCTGGCAACGGTATCGACGGCCCGCTGGCTGCAATGGTACATGCACCCCGACCGCCCGAACCTGAACATAGACCCGTACATCTGCGGCACGGTGCGCACCCACTCGTCGGATGCCCCTATCGGCGACTCCGCGCCCACGACCTCGTGCTACGTGTCGGGTCAGCCGAGCCAGACCGGGTTCGTCGCCACCTACCCCGTCAGCCGCGGCAGTGACGACATCTACCCGACCGACCCCGAACGCGCTTACCAGCCCACCATGACGATCCTCGAGGCCGTCAAGATCTTCAAGGGAGCCTCGACAGGGCTCGTCTTCACCTGCGAGTTCCCCCACGCCACGCCCGCCGACTGCTCGGCGCACAGCTACCGGCGCGGCAAATACAAATGGATAGCCCCGCAGATGGTACACAACGATCTGGACGTGGTCATCGGCGGCGGCACGTCCCTCCTCACCGACGACCTGGAGAAATACTTGGCCGGGAAGGGGTACGGCATCTACAAGGACGACCTGGAGGGGATGCGCGCGGATGACAACGGCAAGATGTGGGCCTTGTTCGCCGACCGCGACATGGCCTACGACCTCGACCGCGACCCCGAAGGGCAACCCTCCCTCGAAGAAATGACGCGGAAGGCCATCGAAAAGCTCTCCAAGAACGACAAAGGCTTCTTCCTGATGGTCGAAGGCAGCAAGGTTGACTGGGCGGCCCATGCCAACGACCCCGTAGGGATGACCACGGAATTCCTCGCATTCGACCGCGCCGTGGGAGCCGCCCTCGAATTTGCCAAACAGAACGGCGAGACGGCCGTAATCGTCACTTCCGACCACGGCAACAGTGGCGTGAGCCTCGGCAGGGAATCTTGCAAAGGATATGACAAGCTGACCAAGGACCAACTGTTCAAAAACCTCTCCCGATTCAAATTGACGGCCGAAGGCTTCGCGCGGAAGGTCAACGCAATCCCCCGTTCGGAAGTGCAGGGCCTGTTCCGCGAGCAGGCAGGCTTCGAGCTGACCGAAGAAGAGCTGGCGGCCCTCGACAATTGCAAGGATTACGAACACAGCCCCCTCCCGGAGGACGAACGGCACGAGAAAAGCCATTCCTCGATGTATAGCAACTCCCTGTCAGGGCTGATGTCGCAGGTCATCACGAGTCGCACGTGCATGGGATTCACCACGGGAGGCCACACGGGCGAGGAAGTGTTCCTGGCAAGCTATCATCCGCAAGGGACCCGCCCGACGGGCATGCACACAAACATCGAGCTGAACCATTATATATGCAGTTTGTACGGATTCGGCCCGACGTTCCTGAGCGACATGAGCAACAAGTACTTCGCACGCCATACGGACGTGTTCGCCGGCTATTCCTGCGAGATCATACCGGCTGCGGAAGGCGAACAGGCCCCTACGCTGGTCGTGAAAAACAAGAAGGACAAGAAAAAGCAACTGACCATACGGGCTTACACGAATATCGTGAAGGCGGGCAGGAAGGCGGAGCAGGAAATCATCTTGAATTCGGTCATCGTTTACGTGGACAAGAACAACACATTCTATCTGCCGGAATCACTGGCCGCCTTCTTGGAATGAACAACGGATTATCCAGCACGAAATCTAAATAAATCATCTATGAAAAGACGTGAGTGTATTGGCCGTCTGACAGCTTTGGGCCTCCTATGCTGCTGTCCCGGTTTCGCCAGCCGGAAAAAGAAAACCGAATCCCTTCTGGAAGTGCTCCCGCAGGAAGGGGAAAGACAAACAGGGTCGTGGACGCAGGGAAATACCCGTTTCACCTGGCTGCAAGACAGCAGCGGGGAGAGAAGGATGCCTAATTCCTTGTTCACAGGGGCCGACGCGGAAACCATCCGGCGTCTGTCGCCCGAAGGAGGAGCGTTGGCAACCACCAGTTGCTTCCTGGTGCAGTCCGGAGGAAAGAACATCTTGTTCGATACGGGCAACGGCGATGCCGACAGCCGCCTGCTGCCCAATCTGGCATCCTTGCAAGTCCGGCCTGAAGACATCGACTATCTGTTCGTGACGCATTTCCACGGCGATCATATCGGCGGCATGTTGTCACAAGGCGAGATTGTCTTTGCCAAGGCCGAAGTGTATGTCCCAAAAAAGGAATATGAGGCCTGGATGCAAATGCCTGCGGATAAAAACGGGTTGGTGGTGAAGACCATGCAGGCTTACGAGGGGAAATTGCATCAAATCGAGGCAGGAAACGACCTCCCCGAAGGAATCGTCGCCTTGAATGCCTTCGGACACACGCCGGGGCATACCATCTACCGGGTAAAAGACACGTTGATTGCCGGGGACTTGCTGCATGGGGCCTCCATACAAATACCGCACCCGGAAATCTGCGCTTCGTTTGACATGGACAAAGCGCAGGCCGTCCGAAGCAGGAAGCAGTACCTGCAATACGTAAAAGACAATCATTTGGTCATGGCGGGAATGCATTTGCCGGCTCCGGCATTCATGGATTGGAGAAAAATATGATGTTTTTTTCTTCCGAAATATTTGCATATTGTCAAATAATACCTATTTTTGCCGTCACAATAAAAGAATATGGACGAATGAAAACGTTTGCTGTAAATACAAATTGGTGGTGGCGCCTCGTACAACTCAATCAGTCGTAAGGGACGAAGACCTCCGTATGGTATTTAAGCAAACAAACAGGATAAAAGGCATGAGCGGTCTGTCGCACTTACGGCAGGCCGCTTTTTTAGTGTCTGATGGGTAACAGAAAAATCAAATCATTCAAGCAATATGGAAACATATCAAGTGAATCAAGATGGGTATTACGGTGAATATGGCGGAGCTTATATCCCCGAAATCCTTCACCGCTGTGTGGAAGAACTCCGGCTCAATTACCGGGAAGTAATAGAGGATCCCGGTTTTCAACGGGAGTTTCATCAATTGCTGGGAGATTACGTCGGCCGTCCTTCTCCCCTTTTCCCGGCCAAACGGCTTGGCGGATTATATGGTTGCAAGATCTATCTCAAACGGGAAGATCTGAACCATACCGGTGCTCACAAGATCAATAATGCTATCGGGCAAGTCCTGTTGGCCCGGAGGATGGGGAAAAGACGGATTATTGCTGAAACCGGGGCCGGGCAGCATGGCGTAGCCACGGCGACAGTCTGTGCGTTGATGAATCTGGAATGCGTCGTGTACATGGGGAAAACGGATGTCGAACGCCAGCATCCCAACGTGCAAAAGATGGAAATGCTCGGTGCGCGGGTCATCCCGGTCACTTCCGGCAACATGACGCTGAAAGATGCTACCAACGAAGCTATCCGCGACTGGTGTTGCCATCCGGCTGATACCTATTATGTAATCGGATCGACAGTCGGCCCGCATCCTTATCCGGATATGGTAGCCCGCTTGCAATCCGTAATCAGCCAGGAAATCAAAAAACAACTGCTCGAACAGGAAGGCCGGGATTATCCGGACTACTTGATGGCTTGCGTGGGAGGCGGAAGCAATGCCGCCGGCTCCATCTATCACTACCTGGACGACATGCGAGTCAAGATTGTTCTCGCCGAGGCCGGCGGATTAGGCATTACATCCGGAAAGAGTGCTGCCACGATTCACCTGGGCAGGAAAGGAATCATTCACGGCTCACAGACATTGGTCATGCAGGATGAAGACGGACAGATAGAAGAGCCTTATTCCATTTCTGCCGGGCTCGACTATCCGGGGATCGGGCCGATGTATGCCAATTTGGCGAAAACCCGAAGAGCACAAGTATTCTCAATCAACGACGACGAGGCTTTGGAAGCCGCCTTCCTCCTAACACGGATGGAAGGGATTATTCCGGCACTTGAAAGCGCGCATGTTTTAGGAGCTTTACCTAAAATGAAGTTCAGACCGGATGATGTGGTGGTCCTGACAGTCTCGGGACGCGGCGACAAAGACATGGAGACATATATCAAATACAAGAACCAACATTAACTCCCCAAAAATATGATTTATCAATTTCATACCATCAGCAAACAAGTGCTGGGAGACTTGCAGACTCCCGTCAGCATTTACCTGAAAGTCCGGGATATTTACCCGGAATCAGCCCTGTTGGAAAGCTCGGATTTTCACGGGAACACCAACAGCTTGTCGTTTATTGCCTTGTGTCCATTGGGCAGCATCGGGATCAACCGGGGAACAGCGATCCTGAAATATCCCGACGGACAGGAAGAAACGAAGCCGCTGCAAACGGATTTTCAAGTACAAGATGCCTTGAACCGCTTCCTTTCCTGTTTTGATATCCAAGGAGACGAAGCGCGGTATGGCGGACTTTTCGGCTACACGTCGTTCGATGCGGTCAAATACTTGGAACCGATTCCGGTCATTGAATCACATCACGAGGAGAATGATGCGCCGGATATTCTGTATATCCTTTACAAATATCTCATCGTCTTTGATCATTTCAAGAACGAGCTGACCTTGGTTGAACTGCTTTCCGAAGGAGAAACGCCGCATCTGAAAGACATTGAAACCTTGATCAACAACCGCAACTTCGCTTCTTATAATTTCCATGCCGTAGGAGAAGAACGCTCTTCCATCAGCGACGAGACCTATAAGGAAATGGTTCTCCGGGGCATCCGGCATTGCTTGCGGGGAGATGTCTTCCAGATCGTCCTCAGCCGACGTTTCGAACAATCATTCAAGGGAGATGATTTCAAAGTCTATCGGGCTTTGCGAAGCATCAATCCTTCCCCTTATCTGTTCTATTTCGACTTTGGCGGATTCCGGATCTTTGGTTCTTCACCCGAGACGCATTGCAAGATTACCGATCGGCATGCCAGCATCGATCCCATTGCCGGGACGGATTTCCGTAGTGGAGACATGGAAACTGATCGCAAACGGACTGATGCCTTGTTGAATGATCCGAAAGAAAATGCCGAACATGTCATGTTGGTCGATTTGGCTCGCAACGATCTATCGCGCAATTGCCGGCATGTCCATGTAGATTTTTATAAAGAAGTGCAATATTACAGTCACGTCATTCACTTGGTTTCGCGGGTCAGCGGAGAAATAAACCCGGATAGCAATCCTATCAAGACTTATCTGGATACGTTCCCTGCGGGTACATTAAGCGGTACTCCCAAAGTAAGGGCGATGCAATTGATTACGGAAATCGAACAACAAAACCGGGGAGCATACGGCGGTTGTATCGGATTCATCGGACTAAATGGCGACTTAAACCAGGCGATAACCATTCGCTCGTTTGTCAGTCGGGGCAATGTCTTGTACTATCAGGCCGGAGCCGGTATCGTGGCCAAAAGCCATGACGAACGCGAATTACAGGAAGTCAATAACAAATTGGGGGCACTTAAAAAAGCCATTATCCTGGCCGAATCTATAGAGAATTGACTTTTCGGGACAATCACTTTTATACAGGACTATCATGAAAATATTATTGTTCGACAACTATGATTCATTTACGTACAACCTGTTGCACATACTGAATGAACTGGGTGCAACGGTTGAAGTCAGGCGAAATGACCGGATCCGGCTGGAAGAAATCCGGCAATACGACAAAATACTCTTATCGCCCGGTCCGGGCATACCCGAAGAAGCCGGTATCTTGTTACCGCTAATTCGGGAGTATGCGCCGACGAAAAGCATCCTGGGTGTATGTTTAGGCGAACAAGCTATCGGAGAAGTCTTCGGTGCCCGCCTGATTAATCTGAAAGAGGTGTATCATGGCATTGCGTCACCGATCAAAGTAACCGTTCCCGATCCACTCTTTGCCGGCATGGGCGAGACCTTCACCGCCGGGCGTTACCATTCGTGGGTGGTAGATTCGGAGGATTTTCCGTCCTGTCTCGAAATAATCGCCAAAGATGCGGAAGACGGACAAATCATGGGGCTGAGACATAAAATCTACGATGTAAAGGGGATTCAGTTTCATCCCGAATCGGTGCTGACTCCTCAAGGAAATCAAATCATTCGTAATTGGTTAAAAGTTTAAAGAGATGAAAGATATACTGTATAGACTTTTCGAACATCAATATCTCGGGAAAGAAGAATCCCGACAGATCCTGCAACAAATCGCGCAGGGCAAGTACAACGATGCACAAATTGCCAGCCTGATTACGGTTTTTCTGATGCGGAACATTTCGGTAGAGGAACTTTGTGGATTCAGGGAAGCTTTGTTGGAAATGCGGAAGCCGGTGGATTTGCATGAATACAAACCTATCGATATTGTTGGCACCGGGGGTGACGGCAAGAATACTTTCAACATTAGTACTGCTGCTTGTTTCATCGTCGCCGGAGCCGGTTACCACGTAGTCAAACATGGGAACTACGGGGCTACATCGGTCAGCGGGGCCAGTAATGTCATGGAACAGCACGGTGTCCGTTTTACTTCCGATGTCAATCGCCTGAAACAATCGTTGGATATTTGCCACATCGCCTATTTGCACGCACCTTTATTCAATCCGGCATTAAAGGCCGTCGCACCCGTCCGAAAGAACCTGGGTGTCCGCAGCTTCTTCAATATGCTGGGTCCCCTGGTCAATCCGGTAATTCCAACCTATCAGTTATTGGGTGTTTATAACCTGCCGCTTCTCCGATTGTATAACTATACATACCAGGAAAGCGGTACTCGCTTCGCCATTGTTCATAGCTTAGATGGATACGATGAAATATCGTTGACCTGCGAATTCAAATTGGCTACGCGGGAAAAAGAAAAACTCTATACGCCGGAGATGTTAGGATTCAAACGCTGTCAAGAAGCAGACTTGGACGGAGGGAAAACCACCGAAGCCGCGGCTCGTATTTTCGATGCTATCCTGGAAGGACATGCAACCGAGGCGCAAACCAACTGCGTCCTTGCCAATGCTGCTTTCGCGATCCAAGTCATTCATCCGGAGAGAAAAATAGAAGAATGTTTGCATGAAGCCCGTGAATCTTTGGAAAGCAAGCAGGCTTTAGCTACTTTTCGGAAGTTTTTAAGTTTAAATCAGTAAATGTATGGAACACGATATCTTGGAAGACATCATAGCCCATAAGCGGATCGAATTGCGGCACCAAAAGGAAGCGGTTCCTTTACAAACCTTGCTCGGATTGGCGGGTGAAGCCCTGGATCGACCAACCATCTCCATGCGGGAATCATTGGAGAAATCGGTCTGCGGCATCATCGCGGAATTCAAAAGGAAGAGTCCGTCTAAAGGATGGCTGCACCCGGGTGCGGTTGTTTCAGATATCATTCCGGCCTATCAGACCCATGGAGCGGCCGCTTGTTCGATCCTGACAGACGGGATGTTCTTCGGAGGTTCGCTGGGGGATCTGAAAAAAGCCCGTGAACATACAACGTTGCCTTTGCTCCGTAAAGACTTTATCCTCGAAAGTTACCAACTTTTCCAGGCGAAAGCGATGGGAGCCGATGCCGTCCTGCTGATTGCCGCCGTTCTGAATCCGGAGGATTGCGAGATGCTTGCTGGTACAGCCCATGCATTGGGTTTGGAAGTTCTCCTGGAAATCCATCGGGCAGAAGAACTGGAATGTCTGAACCCTTGTGTGGATATGCTGGGGATCAACAACCGGAATTTGGGAACGTTCGACACGCACGTCAATCATTCCCTCGATTTGCTTCCGGCTGTACAAGCCTATTTGCAAAAGGAATACGTGCCGTTGCTGATTACCGAAAGCGGCATTCACGACCCGAATGATGTAATCCGATTGCAACGGGAAGGATTCCGAGGTTTTTTGATAGGCGAGACCTTCATGAAAACGGAGAATCCGGGTGAAACACTGCAAAACTTCATCCAAACTTGCACGAGCCATGTTGATTAAAGTCTGTGGCATGCGCGATGCCAACAATATTCTTGATGTCGCTGCCTGCGGAATCCAATGGATGGGATTTATCTTCTATCCCTGTTCTCCCCGATATTTTCAGGCCGGTAGTATCGAAATACCGGAGAATATCCGGAAAGTCGGCGTATTCGTCCATGCAGGCCTTTCGGAAATGTTATCCATATATGACAGGTATAAGCTGGATTATCTTCAGTTGCATGGGAACGAATCTCCGGAATCATGCCGCCGGCTTCGGGAAGAAGGATGTAAAATCATCAAGGCCATATCCGTATCTTCCGAAGAAGATGTCCGTAAAACCAAGGAATACGAATCGGTGGCCGATTACTTCCTATTCGACACCCGGTGTGCAGGCTATGGAGGTTCCGGACAGACATTCGACTGGCCCGTACTGGAGCATTACGAAGGTCAAGTCCCTTTCCTGCTAAGCGGAGGAATCCGTATCGAACGGGTTCCGCAACTGCTTCGTTTCCATCATCCCCGATTGGTCGGGTTCGACTTGAACAGCGGTTTTGAATTAGCTCCCGGCCTCAAGGATGCGAAACTTATTCAATCATTTATCAACCAAATAAGACAAACGTATGAATCGAATCAACCAAATGTTTCAAGATAGGAAAAAGCCGGTATTGTCCGTTTATTATCCGGCCGGCTATCCGGATTTAAATGATACCACCGTCATCCTGCATGTTTTGCAGCAGAAAGGCATTGACATAGTAGAAATCGGCATTCCTTTTTCAGACCCGATGGCCGACGGCCCTGTCATCCAAGAAGCTTCTTCCCAAGCACTACGCAACGGCATCAGCCTGCGGTTAATCTTCCGGCAACTGAAAGACATACGGAAAGAAGGCATCACTATTCCTGTCATCCTGATGGGCTATCTTAATCCCATCATGCAATACGGCTTTGGCCGCTTCTGCCGGACCTGCGCGGAAATCGGGATAGACGGTGCCATCATTCCGGATCTTCCTTTTGCCGATTATCTGGAGAACTACAAACCTGTCGCCGACCAATACGGCCTGGACATGATTATGCTGATCACTCCCGAAACATCCGATGAACGTATCCGCCAAATCGACAGGCATACCGAAGGATTCATCTACATGGTGTCCAGTGCCGCCACGACAGGCATGCAGGAAGACTTTGAAACACAAAAGCGGCATTACTTCAAACGGATCAAGGAACTGAGGCTCAAACATCCGTATTTGATCGGCTTCGGCATCAGCAACCGGGCGACCTACGAAGCAGCCGTCCAGAATTCATCCGGAGGCATCATCGGGAGCAAATT
>CAYRFT010000037.1:0-9340 GCA_964423585.1 uncultured Parabacteroides sp.
GGCGATGGACCGGTTGCAGACTTGCAACTGCTTCATCGGGTGGCGATGGACCGGTTGCAGACTTGCAACTGCTTCATCGGGTGGCGATGGACCGGTCGGAGGGCTCTTCCTGCTTCTTGTTGTAAACCTTGCTCATCTTAAAAATACATAAATGCGGAGCGGGCTTTCCTTCGTAATTAATTTAATACTACTTTTGCATGTTTATATTTAAGAATTTCAAGCGTATGGGTTCAGAAAAGAAAGAGACAAAAGAGATAAATAAAATGTCGATGCTGGCATTGGCAGTCGTTGTCATGGTTTTGGCGATGGCGGGCGCTGCCTATTATATATTCCGCCAGCAAAAGCAAATGGACGAAATGACACAGTCGTTCGACTTGGAAAAAGAGATGATGGCGGACGACCTGAATGAACTTTCCCTCCAATACGAAGGATATAAATTCAGCGTGAGCAATGATTCCCTGGTGGCCTTGCTGACGACCGAGCAAGCCAAGGTGCAACGGCTGATGGAGGAATTGCGTACCGTCAAATCGACCAACGCCAAAGAAATTGCCCGTTTGAAGAAGGAACTGGCCACCATGCGGAAGATCATGCGGAACTATGTCGTCCAGATCGATTCCTTGAACCGGGCCAACGAACAGTTGAAAGTGGAAAAGAACGAAGCCGTCCAGAAATACCGCCAGGCATCCACTACCGCGGCCAGCCTGAAACGGGAAAAAGAGAAGCTGAGCGAGCGGGTGACGTTGGCGAGCAAGCTGGATGCCACCAATATTTCGGTGACGCCGGTCAATTCCCGCGGCAAGCTGGCCAAGCGGATCAAGAAGATGGAACAGTTCGTCATCGACTTCATAATTGCGAAGAATGTGACGGCCCCTGTGGGTGAAAAGGTCATTTACCTCCGGATCATGAAACCGGACGATGACATTCTGATGAAAAGCCGGGGCGATGTCTTCACGTTCGAAGGGAGAGACATCAATTATTCCATCAAAAAAATGATTGAATACGAAGGGGAAGAAGTGCCGATTACGGTATATTGGGACATTGAAGAATACTTGTCGCCGGGGACCTATCGGGTAGATATATTTGCCGACGGCAATTTGATAGGCCAACGTTCCTTTACCCTCGAAGAATGAAAGACGGGAAGACCCGGCAAAAAACACGAATTGCACCCATCTGACGGGAAGCAATTAAGCAATTCTTCCTGTCGGGATGGGTGCAACCCGTATTCTTGTCGGAAATCTTATAAAACCTGCGTGTTTTCTTCGCGGAACATATCTTCGGCAGACGGCGTAATCAGCTTATAGCCTTTGCCGTGGATATTGATAATCTCAATATTCGGATCATCTTTCAATAATTTGCGCAGTTTGGTGATATAAACATCCATGCTCCGTGCATTGAAATAATTGTCATCCACCCAGATTGTCTTCAGCGCATAATTACGTTCCAGGATTTCATTTGCATGGGCGCACAGCAAACTCAACAATTCACATTCTTTGGTTGTCAGTTTTGTTACCTTCCCGCTAATCGTCAATGTCTGTTTTTGCGTGTCGAACAAGAAGTTCCCCAATTTATAGAAAGGAATGTCTTTCATCTTCTTGCCTTTCACGCGGCGCAGGATTGCTTCAATGCGCAGCAACAATTCTTCCATGCTGAAAGGTTTTGTCAGATAATCGTCCGCGCCGATCTTGAATCCTTCCAGAACGTCTTCCTTCAGCGTTTTTGCCGTAAGAAAGATAATAGGGATATCTGGATTAATCGAGCGAATTTCCTGAGCCAACGCAAACCCGTCTTTTTTCGGCATCATCACATCCAATACGCAAAGATCGTATTTCACCTTTGTAAACCCTTTGTACCCTGCTTCCCCGTCGCAGAAAAGATCTGTGACATATCCTTTCGCCTGCAGATATTCTCTCAGAAGCATTCCCAAGTTTTCATCATCTTCGCAAAAGAAGATTTTCAATTTTTCTTCCATAACTAACTTTTTATAAGAGGTAAAGTAATAATAAATTTTGTTCCTATATTGTTATTGCCTTGCTCTGCCCGGATAAAACCTTTGTGGATCTCTATGATTTTCCTCACATAAGCCAGTCCGAGCCCGAATCCTTTCACTTCATGCTTGTTTCCCGTCGGCACGCGGAAGAAGCGGTCAAATACTTTCTTCAGGTATTCCTTCTTGATTCCAATTCCGTTGTCTTCTACCGCAATGTACAGTTTGCCGTTTTCATTCCATGTCCGTACAGACAGGGAAAGCGGGACATCCTGGCGGCGGTACTTGACGGCGTTATCCATCAAATTGAACAGCACGTTCGTAATATGCATTTCGTCCGCATAGATCGTCGAGTCCAAAGCCTCCAAATCCAAATTCAGTTCCCCTTTATATTTATTCACCTTCAACTCGAATGCATTGGCTATTGAAATAATCAAATCGTTCGCGTCCAGTTCCTTCAATTTCAGAGATGCCTTCTGGCGTTCAAACAAAGACATCTGCAATACTTTCTCAACCAGAAAACTTAACCGCTTGGTCTCGTCGTTGATCACGTCCGAAATATGCCTGAACGACTCCTTGCTCTTGATGATATCCGAATCTTTCAGCATCTGGGCCGCCAACGAAATAGTGGAAACCGGCGTTTTCAGCTCGTGTGTCATGTTGTTAACGAAATCGTTTTTCATTTCCGACAGACGCTTCTGGCGGAATATAATACAAAGGGTAAAGATAAATGTAACCAACAGAATCATCGAAAAGATGATCGACGGAGCAATGAATGTAATCGAGTTGGAGATGAAATTCCCTTTTGTCGGGAAATAAACTTTCAGATAATTTTGTTTGGAAGGAGGATCGTTAGGAAACAATACCTGCGTAATAATATCTGAAACATGTGGCTCTCCATCAATCTTTTCACTTCGATACACTTCGTTTCCGTCTTTGTTTATGACGGAGAAGACGAAGGGAAGGTTTAATCCTCTGTTGATAAATTCATTCGTTAAATAGTCGTTCAGCTTCTTGAAATCGATTCTTTCCTGAATCGGTTTCTGGTTGGCTGTATATAAGATGTTATAAATCACTTCATCTATCAACCCTCCTTGATACTGATAACGTTGTTTCAGCGTTTTCTGCATGTCATGCGATGTATTGACAATCGAATTGATTTGCAGATTGCTCGACGAAGAACGAAGATGAAACTTATGGTTGTTGAGGCTCTGTAATTCTATTTGCCGCACTCCTCCATCCGAATCTGTTATGATGACATTCTGGTACAGGAAACTGTTTTTGTCCTGACCAACGTCATTTTCCAGATAATTCCGGGTCTCGTCCAGTTCCAGGTATTTTGAGACCTGAAGCAAACATTCTTTGACTATTTCATCAAACTGTTCACCTCTTGTTCTCAGGATGATATCAACATAGTTGACCTGCAGATACAGCAATCCTGTAAATGCAAACGCCATCACGACTGTAAGTAACCAAATCGTTGATTTCTTCATCTTACTTTTCCTTTCTGATATCCAACGACAAATAACGGGTCTTTTGAATGAATATTTGCATAAAAAAAGCAAAAACAGAACGCTTAAAATGTTAATAATACTTTGTCTATTCTCATTTTGCTAATTTTTTCTTTATTTTCCATGCAAACGTATATTTCCGCTATAGGTCTTTGGGAGCAGTTCCAGACTTGCATGGGTTCATGAAATCTTTAGGGATGCCTGCGCTCGGATTGACGGCATGATGCTTGAACAAATGCTCCGATCGTGAAATCATATCTTGTCGGTTTTGACAGAGGGCTCCTGTCATAGGGGTACTTATCAAGTAAATGCAAATGACGGAAGGAAGAATAGCCTTTATAGTGCGTTACGGCCTCCTTTTCTTTTCTTTGGATATGGAAATGCCGCATGAAAAAGGATATTTCAGGTTTTCGGAAGTCTGGTAATATACTTCCGCTGCCCCGATTTTCAGCTTGGCCCGGATCTTGATGGGGATGTGGTTTTCATCATCGCCGATCCAGACTTCACCCGCCGCCTTGCTTTGGGTGAACGCTTCATCATACACATCGACATAGAAATGGCGCGTCCGGTATTTCACTTCTCCCCGGTCGATCACCTGCTGGCCTTCATAGCGGAAGGCGGCATGGACGATATCCCGGCCGACGGCTATCAGGAAAGGCTGTTCGTCGCCCAACCGCAAACGGCTCCAGTCCAGCGAACGCAGGTACATCGTGGCAGAAAGCATGTCGTGGACATTCCCCTCGGCAATCAGGGTCGTATCTATTTTGGTGCGTGTCGGCGTATATCGTTTGGAATGGATTTGCGTCCGATTCTCTTCATACGCAAAGGCCAGCTCATCCACCGAATAATAATCGCCATCATCCGAATGCTTGCGGCTGTATTGTAGCAATCCGTTATCGTATGTATAAAAACACGCCAGGGTATCCCGCATCCGATAGATCCGTTCAAAAATCCCGTTCGTCCTGAATAGGAGGGAATATTGCCAGGCCGGCTGGTTCTGATAAGAAGCCTTATCCACGGATAGGGACACTTTCCCCGCCTTGGCCATGATCAGCCCCCATTTGAAATAAAGCTGGTAATCCACCTTCTCTCCCGGTTGAAACCTCGACACCGGGATTTCCTGGGCTGCAAGCGAGACGCAACATAGCAGGCAGGACACAAGGATCTTCATCCTTTTAGAAAGGAAAGCCGCCCAGTCCATTGGGTGAAGATGATTGGTTGTTACGTCCTTCTTCCCGATAGTCACGCTTCTTCTTCGTCGTTTCTTTCGGCTTGTTCTTGGTAATATCCAGCGGCTTCTGCTTCAGCCATGGCGTTTCCCGGATATTCCACGTTTCTTCCACCTGGAAGTTCTGCATGATGGTGTACATGTTCGGGCAATAAAATACTTCTTCGGGCTGCCGCTTTTCGGCGTAGTCGCCGGTATCCCATCTCCCGTTCCCGTTGGTGTCCAATACCAAGCGGGCATAATACTTGTCGGGGTTCAAGTCCATGAACAGGGCACCGCCTTTCCTGACGGGGGATTTCCGCACTGGTTCGTCTTTCGAATTCAGCAGTTCGACAAAGGCCGGAACCGTGTCGTTCCCCAGGATGTTGATATACAGATGCCCGTAACTGTCTTCCGGCTTGATCTTGAACTTCGTCTGGAACTTGTTGTTCCACTTCCCGTACAGGCTGTAGATGGCAGCCGAATCGACGCTCAACTGGTACGATTCCCCATATTTCCATTTCCGTTGGATGTAATACCCCAGCGAGTTGAGCGAATCCGGGTAAAAGTCGAAATCGACAACCGTCCATATCGAATCCACCTCTTGCTCCAGCCGGAAGAATTCTTTCTTGAGCAGGACGGGCGGTTCTTCAAACGCCACCGACACGGTATCGAACAGATCCATGTTGCCGGGCGCGTCAACGGTCATATTCAGGAAGACGATCTCCGGTTCATCCTTTTTCTTTTTGCGTTTCTTTTCGCCTTTCCGGCGGAAAACCGTCCGGATCGTGTCCGTCTGGGGCTGGAGGATTCCCAAAGAATCACTCTTCGGATAGGTGATTTCCATTTGCAGGGTGTCTCGTTTCCAAACGGTCGAATCGGTGAGCCAGAAAGTCACGTTCCTGCCTCCGTCGGCAGGCTGTTCCACATACCAGTCGGTTTGTTCCGGTTCGAAGTTCAGGGGCTTGGGGGCAGGAACGGTATCCAAAGGCGCGTTGAAGTGCAGGATGAGCCGGTGTTCGTCCGGGCGTTCGGGGCGGGTCATGTACTGGCGCTCGAATTTCTCCTTGAACAGGCGCAGTTCGATGTCGTCAGGCAGGAAGCGGGTATATGCGACCGGGCGGATGGTATCGATCGTCAATGAATCCACCCACGTCGTATCCATCCGCATGGCCGGCTCTGAGGTCGGGATGACTGTCGAATCCAGGAAAGCGATGTCCTCGCCCGGCTGGTCGAACGTGTAATCGCGGTTCACGTCATTCAGGGCATAAATCCGGTACGTCCCCGGTTTGATGTTCCGGATTGTAAAATGTCCCCGGTCGTTGGTCCGGGAAGTCCGGTCGAAAGGCAGTTTCCGGAAAGCCGAATCTGCCAGGTTGCTGTGCAGGCCGATCGAGATGCCCGGCATAGGCTCCAGGTTTTCCGCATTCAGCACATGCCCCGATATTTCCAGTGAATCTATCACATCCCCGGTAGAGAAAGCGAACGAGAAGTTCTCCAGCACGTTCTTTTCATTGTTGTCGGCAATCGAATTGGTAAAGTCGATGGTGTATGTCGTGTTTTCCTTCAGCGTGTCCAACAGTTCCACCTGTACCTTCTTCCCGGCACCCCGGATGATGGGCAGCTCCCTTTGTGGCGGCGTGATGATCACGTTTTCCGACGGATTGTCGATCTGGACGAGTTCGTCGAACAGCAATTCCACTTTTTTCTCCTTGTAATTGATCGAATTGGGCAACGGCGTGCTGCTGACAAACTTGGGCGGCACTTCATCATACGGCCCGCCGTTGGGCGAAGCCACGTTGGCGCAGGCGCACCACCCCAGCATTGCCAGTACGCCCGCCCATCCGGCCGTTTGTTGGTAGAAACGATTTCTTGTCCTCATGGTCTGCTCATAAATCCGGGCAAATATAGAAAAAATACGGCGATTTTCGCCATCCGTCCTCATAAAGCCGCGTATGAAGACCTTTTGAGCAGTTGGAAGCCCAACCGGCAGTACAGGCATTTCTTCGGCTCGCAGTAGCTCCGCTTCAGTTGGATCAGGGCCTGGGTGTCGCCGGCGTTCCGGGAGGTCATCCCTACCTGGCTGAACAGCGATATGATGGAATTTTGCTCCGGCGGAATACATTCCAACAGGCGCAGGGCACGGGCTTTGTGCTCGTCCATCCGGTGATAAACGCCATAGGCGAACATCAGGGGGACGACGGCATTCGTCAGCAGGATGTTGAGCGCATTCCCGCCCAGCTCTTTCTTCCGTGGCGGGGAGGGGCGGAGGAAGTTATAGTGCGTGTCCCAGAACTCGGAAGCCTGTACCCGGAAGAAATCCTTGACCTCCCGGGGAGTGCGGGCAGACAGGATGGAAGAGAACAGGGAATCGTGGCGCGTCCAGATGGCCGCCAGTTGGACGAGCTTTACATGCGGTGTCGCGTTCGGCCGCAGGCGCATGTTGCGGAAGACGGAGGGCTCGAGCGGCTGCAGCCCGTATTTCTTTCGCAGGAACGTGTATTCTTGCTGCAAAAGCCTGTAATAATGATGGCGGTTCTTGCCGGGCTCGTCCAACAGGCCCGCCTGCCCGAGGAAGAGCGATTCGATCTGGGAGACGCTTTGGCGTTGCTTCCGGATGCATTTCAGCGGCAGGCTGCGCGCGAGGCGTTCGAAGGCATCGCCGTTTATCCCGAAGCCGAAGCTCCGGCACAGCAGGACGTAGAACACTTCGTCCCAGTCTTTCTGGTACTGTTCCAGCCAGCGGAGGATATCGTCCGTCTTCCGTTCCAACCGTTCGGAGAGCAGGGCATCCATCCATTGCAGGCGGAAGACCGGGTCGATGGCGGGCAGGCGTTCCAGGCAGGCGATGGGACTGTCGCGCGTCAGGAGCCATTCCATGTTATCCACAACCGGCTCCGGTATCGGAAGCACGAGCTGGGGAATCGCCTCCCCGTTCTGGCGTAAAACGGTCCCGTCATCCGTTTCCACCACGTGCAGGATGACGTTTTCATACGCTTTGTCGGAAGAATGCCCGTGCCGCATCCAGTCGGATGCTTTCTGGTGAATTTCCACGCTCCCCGCCCATACGGTTCCGTTCAGTTTGATTTTCGCATTGAAGAAATCGGGACCCGCGTCGGTGTTTTCTATTCCCGGATCCAAAATCTCGAGTGTATCGCCCTGGGTTGTCGTCAGGCCCGATGCCTGGTAGAGGCGATATTTCCAAATGTAATGAAGTAATTGTTCCATAGTTTTCACAGTTAAGGATTTCACATGCGGCAAAGATAAGAAAAAAATCCGTAACACAACAATCCCGGCAGCCGGGGTTGCCTTTTTTCTCCCTTCAATCATAAACAAGGGTGGAGAGGCGTTCGGGGTGGAACAGCTCGCCGGCCGTCTGGCGGATGCTCTCGGCGCTGACTTCCCCGATTTGGCGGGACAGCTCTTCCATCGAGTCGAAGCGGTTGTAGTGGAGGTAGCTTTTCCCCAAGTTGAGGAAGAGGCTTTCCCGGTTGTCCGCCGACACGCCCAGTTGCCCCAACGCCTGTTTCTTGGCGGCCTCCAGGCGGCGGTCGCTCAGCTTCTCCTCGCAGAGCCTGTCGAGCTCGCGGCGTACCAGCGACATCGCCCGCTTCCATTTCCGCGGGTCTGTGCCGAAGTAGATGCTGAACGCGCCTGTGTCCGTATAGGATACCGCGTTCGACTCCACCTCGTAGGCCAGCCCGTTGTGTTCCCGGAGGGAGAGGTTCAGCCTGTTGTTCATGCCGGGGCCGCCCAGTATGTTGTTGAGCAGGAACAGCGGGATGCGGCGGTCGTCGAACATGCTGTAGCCCCGGCAGCCCATCATCACGTGGGCCTGGTGCGTGTCTTTCGTCACCAAGCGGGATTCGGGAGCCGCCGCGTCCGGGGCTTCCCGCGACAGCGGGCGGGCGGAGGCGGGGATGTCTCCCGCAAGCTGTTCCGCCCAGCGCACGATCTTGCCGAAAGGGACGTTCCCCATCGAGAAAAAGACCATGTTGCCCGGCGTGTAGAAACGCCGCATGAACGACTTCCCGCTCACGGGACCGAACGACGACAGGCTCTCCTCGCCTCCCAGGATATGATGCCCCAGCGCGTGCCCCCGGAACAGCAGGTTCTCGAAATCGTCGAAGATCAGCTCCGACGGGCTGTCCTCATACGAACGGATCTCGTCGAGGATCACGTCCTTTTCCTTGCAGACTTGCGCCTCCGGGAAGGTGGAATGGAACACCAAATCCGCCAGCAGCTCGAAGGCCCGCCGGAAATGCCCGTGCATGAACACCGCATACACGAATGTCTCCTCCTTCGTCGTGTAGGCGTTCAGCTCGCCTCCCACCGTCTCCATCCGGTTCAGGATGTAGTTCGCCCGGTGGCGTTCCGTGCCCTTGAAGAGCATGTGTTCCACGAAGTGCGCCAGCCCGTGTTCCGACGGCCCTTCGTCGCGGGCCCCGGCGTTGACGGCAAACCCACAGTACGCCACCGCCGATTCCGACGGCAGGTGCGCCATCCGCAGGCCGTTGGGCAATGTATGTGCCGCATATTCCATAGATTCGTCCCCTTTCCGCCGCAAAGATAGCATAATTTCCCGTCGGGGAGTGCCGCTTCCCTCTTCCGCGTCCCGGCAAAGGCATGTGTTTGCGC